>CAJAOB010000001.1 GCA_903941205.1 uncultured Burkholderiales bacterium
CGGGACTGGCCCCCACGCTTGTCGCTTCGCGTACTGCGCTGCCCCCCGAGGGGGCTGTCCCGCCTTGGGGCGGCCCGGCGTCGGGACTGGCCCCCACGCTTGTCGCTTCGCGTACTGCGCTGCCCCCCGAGGGGGCTGTCCCGCCTTGGGGCGGCCCGGCGTCGGGACTGGCCCCCACGCCTGTCGCTTCGGTGGCGGCTTCTGAGACGACGGCGACGGACCAGATGGCTCGGCTGGAGGGGTCGTAGCGCAGGACGCGGGGTTCCTTGACTTCGTCTCGAAAAAGCGGGCGCAGTGTGGCGACTTTTTCGCGCACGTCTTCGGCGGCCTTGCGGCCGTCCACGTGCAGCTGAAACTCGATGATGACGACCGACTGGGCTTCGTAGCTGCGGGAAGTCAGGGTCTTGATGCCGGCAATCGAGTTGACGCCTTCTTCGATCTTGCGGGTGACTTCGTTTTCGATGATTTCAGGCGAGGCGCCGGGATATTCGGCCGTGACCACCACCACCGGAAAGTCGATATTGGGGAACTGGTCGACCCGCAGGCGCTGGTAGGAAAAGAGGCCCAGCACCACGATGGCCAGCATGGCCATGGTGGCGAAGACGGGGTTTTGAAGGCTGACGCGGGTGAACCACATACGCTGCGTCTCAGCGTGCGGGCGGGGCCGAAGCCGCCGGCGCCGCTTTCGTCAAGCCTGCGCCGCCCGGGATGGGGGTGAAGCGAACGGCGCTGCCCGCGCGCAGCAGCCCGGCGGCGCTGCGCACGACCAATGCGCCTTCGGGCAGGCCCTCAACGGCCACCAGCAGGTCCGCATCGACCATGCCGCGCGCGCCCGTCACCACCGGCTGGTGAACGAGCTTGCCCTGGCTGACCCATTGTACGTAAGGCTGCACCTGGTCGGTTCGCACGCTGCTGACCGGCACGGCCAGCGCCTTGATGCGCCGGGTGCCCAGCGTGCCCTCGGCAAAAAGTCCTTGCCGCAGTGGCAAATCAAGGCCTGCCGGGTTGGTGATGCTCAGATAGACCATGACGCTGCGATTGCCCGCCTGCGCGCTGGGGTTGATGCGCGCCAGCCGCGCCTTGACGCTGCTGCGCGAGCCCTCGATGCGCAGTTCGGCCGTCTGGCCGACTTGCAGCGTGAGCGAATCGGCGGCGGGCAGACTGGCTTCGAGTTCAAGTTGGCGCAGGTCCACAATTTCCAGAATGCGGGCATCCACCGCCACGCGCTCACCCGGCTGCACCAGTCGCTGCGCGACCTGGCCCGTCAGCGGCGCCCGGATCACGGTGTCTTCGAGCGACTTGCGTGCAATTTGCGCCGCGGCCAGCGCGGCCCGGTGCGTGGCCTGCGCGGCCTGCAAGCTCGCCAGCGAGCTGTCCAGGGCGGTCCTGGAAATGAAACCCTGGTCGACCAGGGCCTTGTTGTTGTCGTACTGGCGCTGGGCAATGTCGCCCTGGGCCTTGGCAGCTTCGGCCTGCTGCTCGGCTTGTTGCAGGCGCGACTGGTAGTCGCTGACCTCAATTTTCGCCAGCACCTGCCCGGCCTGGACCCGGTCACCTTCGCGCACGCTTAACTCGGTTAATTCGCCCGCCACACGGGCCTTGATGACGGCAGAATGAACGGCCTTCAAGGTACCCGAGACCGGCAGGCCCTGCGTGAGCTCGTGCCACTGCACCGGGATGACGTCGCTGGCGGCCAGCTCGATCAGGGCCGCGGCCTGGACTGGCACGACCGGGGCCCCTGCTGCTTGGCGGGTCTTGTAGGCGCGGCCCACGGCCAGTGTCAGCGCAAGCAGCAACAAGGCCGCCAAGGTCCATTTCAATTGGCGCTTCATGCGTCGGTGCCTGTGTCTGTGTCTGTGTGAGGTGCTGTGGGTTCGGCGCCAAGGCCTCGCAAAAAGATGTCCGCCTGACAGGCGATGTAGGTCAAGGGGTCCAGGGTCATATCTTCTTTCAGACTCATCACGATCGAATGCTTTGACAGGATCAGGAACATCATGGAGGCCATCAGGCCATAGGCCACGTAGTTCAGGTCCATGGCGCGTAACTCGCCGCGGTCAATGCCGCGTTGCAGCACGCGCCGGATGAGTTGGTGGCCGGGCTCAATCACTTCGCGCTGGTAGAACTCGGCAATCTCCGGGAAGTTGCGGCCTTCGCTGATCATCAGCTTGCTGATGCCTGAGGCCTGGGTGGCACCCACCCGCTCCCACCAGGTCTGCATGCAGTACCGAAGCATGTCTGCGCTGTTGCCCTCAAAGCTCTCGAACTCTGCATTCCACTCGGTGAATCGGCCGGAAATGTTGTGACGAACCACGGCCTTGAAAAGCTCTTCCTTGCTGGCGAAATACAGGAACACCGTGCCTTTGGAGACCCCAGCCCGTGCAGCGACTTCTTCCATGCGGGTGCCGGCAAAGCCTTTTTCAACGAACAGGTCGAGCGCCGCTTCCAGCAGTTCACCCGGTCGCGCTTCTTTGCGCCGGGCCCGCTTGGGGGCCAGGCCGGCGTTGGTGCAGAAGAACTTGGAAAGAGGCATGCCGGAGGGGAAAATTACTGACTGATTGGTTAGTAATGTAGCGTTGGGCTTTGGACCGGTCAAGCGGGCGCCCGTCGGCAGGCCGTTAAGCGGCGAGAGGCTGGCTGCCTATTCAGTGCGCTTTTACAGCATCTTTACGGCGTCTTTGCGGCGCTTTCATAACGCTCTGCTGGGCATCTTCGCGAGCGGCTATCGAGCGTCTTTTCAGCGCAGTTTCAGCGCCAGCCATTCCCTCAGCACCTGTCGCGAGGCCGTCAGGCCGTGAGTCGTGGGCAGCCATTCCAGCAGGGGTCGTTCGGCTGGCGATACGAAGCCGGTCGGCGCTGCAACAACCTCGAAGCCGACTTGCTCAAACAAGGCCTGGCTGCGCGGCATGTGCCAGGCGTGGGTGACCAGCGCGATGCGGCGAATGCCGGAAGGTGTCAGCGCCTCGTGCATGCGCGCGGCGTTCTCGGCGGTGTCGCGCGACAGGCTGTCTAGCCAGCGCAGCTTCACCCCTTGAGCGGCGGCAAAAGCCTGGGCAGCACTGGCTTCGCTGGGCGCGTCATGGCCGGCATTGCCCCAGCCGACCCCGCCCGCAAAGGCCAGCGGCAAGCCGGATGCCCTTGAGATAAAAAAACCGTAATTCAAGCGTTCCGCTGTGGCTTCGCTTGGCTGCGATTGTGCGTATTCCGGCGCCGAGGCTTTGATTCCGCCGCCCAGAACCACGACCGCCTGAACGCCAGAGGCTCGCAACCGGGCCAGCCGCTCGGGTGCCAGCGGCTGGACTTGCGTCAGCGCATGAGCCCCCAGCCAGACCGCCACGGCGTTGCAGCTGAGCAACCACAGCAGCCCGGCTCCGAAGGCCGCCAGGCCCGCACCCAGCCTCGCCGACTTGCGCAGCGCCAGCCAGACACCCACGCCGACCAGCAGCAGCGGCGAGCTAGGCGGCAAGACCAGTGCGGTCAGCAGGGGTTTGAGTTCGCCGAGGCTGTTGATCATGCTTCAAGGACTTGGGAAGAAGCGATCCGGCAGATGGCGAAGACGCAAAAAGCAGCTCAATAAAAGGCTTGCAGCCCGGTTTGAGCGCGGCCCAGGATCAGCGCATGCACGTCGTGCGTGCCTTCGTAGGTGTTGACGGTTTCCAGGTTGATCATGTGGCGGATCACGTGGTATTCGTCATGAATGCCGTTGCCGCCGTGCATGTCGCGCGCCATGCGGGCGATGTCCAGCGACTTGCCGCAGGAGTTGCGCTTGATCATCGAGATCATTTCCGGCACGGCCTGGTCTTCGTCCATCAGGCGGCCGACGCGCAGGCAGGCTTGCAGGCCGAGCGCGATTTCGGTTTGCATGTCGGCGAGCTTTTTTTGGATCAGCTGGTTTTGTGCCAGCGGACGGCCGAACTGCTGGCGGTCCATGGTGTACTGGCGGGCGCGGAACCAGCAGTCTTCTGCAGCACCCAGCGCGCCCCAGGCAATGCCGTAGCGGGCCTTGTTCAGGCAGCCGAACGGGCCTTTGAGGCCGCTGACCTTGGGCAGCAGGTTGGCCTGCGGCACAAAAACATCGTCCATGACGATCTCACCGGTGATCGAAGCACGCAAGCTCATTTTTCCTTCGATCTTTGGCGCGCTCAGGCCCTTCATGCCTTTTTCAAGAATAAAACCGCGAATGCTTTCCTGGCCGCCGACCTTGCCGTCCGGGTCTTCGAGCTTGGCCCAGACCACGAACACATCAGCGATCGGGCTGTTGGTGATCCACATTTTGGCGCCCTTCATGATGAAGCCGCCGTCGACCGGTTTGGCGCGCGTGAGCATGCTGGCGGGGTCAGAGCCGTGGTTGGGTTCGGTCAGGCCGAAGCAACCGACCCATTCGCCGGTGGCGAGCTTGGGCAAAAAGCGCTGGCGCTGCTCTTCGCTGCCGTATTCGTTGATGGGGTGCATGACCAGCGAGCTTTGCACGCTGATGGCGCTGCGGTAGCCACTGTCCACGCGCTCGACTTCGCGCGCGATCAGACCGTAGGCGACGTAGCTCAGGCCGGCGCAGCCGTAGCCTTCGATGGTGCTGCCCAGAAAGCCCATGGCACCCGCTTCGTTCATGATCTCTCGGTCGAATTTCTCGTGGCGTGCGGCCATCAAGACGCGTGTTTGCAGCTTTTCCTGGCAAAAGTTGTGCGCGGCTTCGACGATCGCGCGCTCGTCGTCGCTGAGCTGCTGGCTCAGGAAAAAGGGGTCTTCCCAGTTGAATTTGGCGGCCATGACGAGTCTCCTTGAAAGTGGCTGAAAGTGTAGGGCTTGGGCAGCAGGGCTATTTCCAGCCCTTGCGAGGTTTAGCGAAGCCTTGCCCGGTGTTGCTGCTAAAGCTCTCTGCGATGGGTGGATTGTTGGACAGTCAAGAATAGCTGTCTAATACCAATTGGCAATTCAACGATACATTTTTTATATTCATGGAATTTCGTCACCTGCGCTACTTTCTGGTGCTCGCCGAGGAGCTGCATTTTGGCCGCGCGGCGCGGCGTCTGGCCATTTCCCAGCCGCCGCTGTCATTGAACATCCAGCAGCTCGAAGCCTCGGTGGGGGCCCGCTTGCTCACGCGCAACAGCAAGTCGGTGCAACTCACTGCGGCTGGCCTGGCCTTTGTGCCAGCAGCGCGCGCCTTGCTCGATCAGGCCGCGCTCGCCGCGAGCCTGGCCAAGGACGTGGGCGAGGGCATGGCCGGCAGCCTGACGATCGGGTTTTCCGGCACCATGCTGTTCAGCGGACTGCCGGCCATTCTCGATCGCTTTCAGCTCAGCCATCCGCGCCTGCGGCTTTTGCTCAAGGAGCTGAGTTCGAGCGAGCAACTCAGGGAGTTGGCGCAAGACCGGCTTGACCTGGGTTTTGTGCACACCACGCGCGTGCCGCCCGAGCTGTCCCATATCCCGGTGGCGAGCCAGGCTTTTTGGGCTTGCCTGCCGGCCGGTCATGCACTCGCCGCCAGCCCGGCGCTGGCGCTCGGCGAGTTGCGCGGCGAGCCGTTTGCCGTGGTGTCGCGGGCGGTTTCGCCCGACTACCACGAACGCATCCTGGCGCTGTGCGCCGAGTCCGGTTTTGACCCGGAGATTCGCTACGAACTCAGGCACTGGCTGAGCGTCGTGTCCCTGGTCGCGCAGGGCATGGGTGTGGCGCTGGTGCCGGCAACGCTCAGGCAGTCGGCGATGGCCGGCGCGGTGTTCGTGCCACTGGACGACACGCGGCGGCCTTATGAAACCCATTGCCTGTGGAAAACCAGCCGCGACAGCCCGGCGCTGGCGGCCTTTGTCCATGCGGTGCAAAAGAGTTTGCCGCTGCCGCTGTGAGCTGGAGGGCAGCGCTGGGCAAAATGAAAGATCGGGTCAGCAACTTCAAGGAAAGATTTCATGAGCGAGATGCAAACTATCACTCTGGGCGGCGGCTGCTTCTGGTGCACGGAGGCGGTGTTCGTCCAGGTGCGCGGCGTGACCGATGTCGAGTCGGGCTACAGCAACGGCCAGGTGGTGCGGCCAAGCTACGAGCAAGTCTGCTCGGGCACGACCGGTCATAACGAGGTCGTCAAACTCGTTTATGACCCTGCGCAGATCAGTTTGCGCGAGCTGCTGGAAATTTTCTTTCTGATTCACGACCCGACCACGCTGAACCGGCAGGGCAACGACACCGGCACGCAGTACCGCAGCGGCATTTATTTTTCGACGCCAGAGCAGGGCGAGATTGCCAACAGCTTGATGGGCGAAATGAGCGCGGCCAATTTGTTTGGTAAACCCGTCGTGACCGAAGTCCAGCCGCTGAGCAACTACTGGCCCGCGGAGGACTATCACCAGGACTTTTTTGAGAAAAATCCCTACCAAGGTTATTGCGTGGCAGTGGCCGGTCCCAAGGTCGCCAAGTTCCGCAAGACCTTTGCAGATCGCGTCAAGCGCTGAGCAGCTGCTCCAGCGTGTGAGAATCCGGGGGTGACCTCACGCATGAACTTCAGCCGCATCAGCTGGCAGCCCGGGAGCGCTTTTCCTGGCGCCATGACGGGCCCTTGCTTGCGCGCCTTGATGCTCGCCGGTCTGGTCCTGGCCTTGCTGCTGCTGCCCTTGATTGGTCTGATGCATGGTGTCTTGCACGGACCCGCCCAAGGGTTTGAGACCAGCAGCGTGAGCGTTCAGGCGAGCCATCAGGCAAGCCACACGTTCGACCACGAAAACGAAAACGAAAACGACCACGACCACGACCACGATCACGATCATGGGAACTGGGTCGAGCGCCTGTTTGCCGGTCACAGCCAGAGTGCGGACTGCCTGGTGTTTGACCAGTTGTGCCAGGGGCAGGCCTTGAAGGCTCTGCCCTTGCAAGTGTTGCCGACGCTGCCGCCCGGGGCGGTGCTGGCTTCTTTGGCGGGCGACTTCATCGCTCGCTGGGCCGCGCTTTTCCAAGCCCGCGGCCCGCCCCCGGCTCGCTGAATCCGCCTTGAACTGTCAGTCTCAATCCAGCCTCCTGGCTGCGTTTGAGGCTTTGTGTTTTTGATTCAACGAAGCCTTTCATGAAAAAATTTGTCCAGCGCCGTGCGATCAGCACGGCTTGCAAGAGCCTGTGCGCTTTCAGCGCGCTCAACACCCTGACTTTCGCCGTGATGGCGCAGTCCCCCGCGCCCAGCCTGCCGGAGGTCACCGTCACCGGCAACCCGCTGGGCAGCAGTGAGCTGATAGCGCCAGCGAGCCAGCTGTCGGGAACGTCTTTGCTTTTGCGCGCCAAGACCACGCTGGGGGAGACCCTGGACGGCACGCCGGGCGTCAGCAGCACCTACTTTGGTCCGAACGCCAGCCGGCCGGTGATTCGCGGGCTTGATGGCGACCGCATCCGCATTCTCAACAACGGCGGCGGCTCCCTGGATGCCTCCAGCCTCAGCTACGACCATGCGGTCACGCTAGACCCCTTGAGCATCGAGCGCGTCGAGGTGTTGCGCGGCCCGGGTGCGCTGCTGTACGGCGGCAGCGCCGTGGGCGGTGTGGTCAATGTGATCGACAACCGGATCGCGAGGGAGCCGCAGTTTGACGCCAGCGGCGGCGTCAGCGGCAAGGCCGACCTCAACTTCGCCACGGGCAATTCCGAACGCGCCAAGGGCTTGCTGATTGAGACCGGCAACACGCGCTACAACTTGCATGTTGACGCCTTTGACCGCACGACGGGCGATGTGTCCGCTCCGGCCGATCTGGATTGCACGCAGGGCGGCGTGACCACGACGCGCCGGCGCATTTGCAATTCAGCCAGCGACACCAGCGGCCAGGCGCTTGGTGCTTCGCTGTTTTTCGACCAGGGCTATCTGGGCGCCTCGGTCAGCAGCTACAAAAGCAGCTACGGCACAGTGGCTGAAGACGAAGTGACGATTGGCATGAAGTCCAACCGTTACGCGCTGGAAGGCGAGGTTCGCAAGCTCGGGGGCTTCATTCGCAGCCTCAAGGGCCAGTACGGTTACACCGACTACACCCACACCGAGTTCGAAGGCCCGGACACAGGCACAGTCTTCAAAAACAAAGGCAGTGATTTTCGGCTGGAGGCGCGCCATGCCAAGCTCGGTGATCTCGAGGGTGTGCTGGGTTTGCAAACCGAGTCGAACCGCTTCTCGGCCGATGGCGCGGAAGCCTTTGCGCCCTACAGCAAGACCTCGCAGACGGCAGGCTTTGCCTACGAAGAGCTGGCCACGGCTTGGGGCAAACTGAGCTTTGGCGGGCGATTGGAGAAAGTCAGGGTCGAGTCATTCGGCAGTCCGTTGATCGAGCGTTTCACGACCGGTACCCGGGACTTCAGCGCCGGCAGTTACGCGCTGGGCAGCTTGTGGCGACTCGCGCCGGGCTGGCAACTCACCGGCAACCTCGCGTACACCGAGCGCGCGCCCAAAGACTACGAGCTGTTTGCCAACGGCCCGCACCTGGCCACAGCCGCTTATGAAGTCGGAAATTCCGAGCTGCAAAAGGAGCAGTCGCGCAATCTCGATGTGGGCGCTGCCTGGAAAGCGGGTGCGCAGCGATTCAATGTGAATGCCTATGTGAGTCACTTCAAAAACTACATTGCACTCAATCGCACCGCCGACGCCTGGCGCAGCGCGGCCGACGGCACCGCAGTGGACGAAACCGACGCCGAGGCCTTGCCGCTTTATGCCTATGAGCAAGTGCGTGCGCGCTTTGTCGGCATCGAAGCCAGCGGCAGCAAGCGCCTGCGCGAAGGCGCTTCCACGCTGGACCTGGCCTTGCGCGGCGACCTCGTGCGGGCGACTAACCAGAGCAGTGGCGCAGCCTTGCCGCGCACAGCGCCCTGGCGCCTTGGGGCGAGTCTGATCTGGGGCAGCGGGCCGTGGGGTGCGAACCTGGGCGCAGATCACGCGGCGGCGCAAGACCGGGTGCCCGAAGGGGAGCGCGCCACGGCGGCTTACACCTTGTGGAATCTGGCGGGCACTTACCGCGTGAATGCCGGGCCTGCCAGCTTGCTGTGGTACGCCCGTTTGGACAACCTGACGGACACCCTGGCCTACAGCGCATCGTCCGTGCTGACCACCACAGCGTTCCCCAAAGCGCCGCTGCCGGGGCGCAGCCTCAAACTTGGCTTGCAGGCGAGCTTCTAACTTGACTTGACGCACGGGCCAGGCGAGGCCTGCGGACCTGACCCGGCGCCTGACCGGGTTAGGTCTGGCCGCATGCAGCCGCTAAGATCGAGCCGATGAATTCGCTGGTGCTGGCCTCGCTGTTTCCCGTGATCTTGTTGATCGGGGCGGGCTTCGTGGTCGCCCGCCTGGGCTGGGTCCGGTCGACCGCAGTCAAAGATCTGTCGAACCTGGTTTTTTTGCTGCTCACGCCGGCCTTGCTGTTCCGGACCATGAGCACGGTGCATGTTGATCAACTCGATTTCAAGCCCGTGGCTGCCTATTTCCTGGCGGTCATTTTTTTATTTGGCGTCACGTTTTTGCTGCAAGGCTTTAATCGCCGCGCAGCGGTGCTGGCGCTGGCCGCCACTTATTCCAACACCGTGATGATCGGCATTGCGCTGGTGGGGTTGGTCTTTGGCCCCGCCGGGCTGGTGACCTTGCTTACGCTGGTGTCCGTGCATTCGCTGGTGCTGCTGACCAGTGCGACGGTCTTGCTGGAACTGGCTGTGGCACGCGAGCAGGCAGCTGTCGCTCAGTCCAGGGTCAATCGCAATCCGGTGGTCACCGTGCTGATGGCCCTGAAAAACGCACTTCTGCATCCGGTCACGCTGCCTTTGCTGGCGGGCTTGCTTTTCGCTCAGACCGGCTTGCGCCTACCCGCAGCGATTGACAAGCCGCTCGAGCTTATGTCCCTTGCGTTTGGTCCGCTTGCGTTGGTGCTGGTAGGCGTTACGCTGGCTTTCACGCCCGTTGGGCCACATTGGCGCTCGGCGATGGCGCTGGTCGGGGTTAAGAATCTGCTGCATCCCCTGATGGTTTTCGTGCTTTGTCGCTGGCTTGGCGTGAGCGGCTTGCCGCTGACCGTGATGGTGGTGGCTGCGGCCTTGCCCATGGGCGCGAATGTTTTTCTTTTTTCGCAGCGCTACGGCGTTGCCGAGGAACTCATCACGGCCAGCGTTGCCGTGTCGACGGCAATCGCTTTGCTGACGCTCACGCTGGCGCTTCTGCTGGTGAGTTGAGGCCGGCCTCGCGTGCCGCTTGCCTTGAAAGGCCTTGAACATGCAATTTCTCCAGACGCTTCCGGTATCGGTCCAAACCCTTGGCTTGCTGATGCTGTCGAATGTCTTCATGACCTTTGCCTGGTACGGCCACTTGAAGAACCTGGCCACCGCGCCCTGGTACATCGCGGCGCTGGTGAGCTGGGGTATTGCGCTGTTTGAATACCTTTTGCAGGTGCCCGGTAATCGAATTGGTTTCACGCAATTCAATGTGGGTCAGCTCAAGATCCTGCAAGAAGTCGTCACGCTGACGGTGTTCGTGCCATTTGCCGTTTTTTATCTCAACGAGCCGCTCAAACTGGATTATTTGTGGGCGGCGCTGTGCATGGTCGGGGCGGTTTATTTCATTTTTCGGCAAGGGTGAGTACTGCAGTTTGCGAGTCCTTTATGCGGCGACGCGGATCGCTCGGCCCCGATCCGAACCAGGCTTTGGGGCTGTCAGGTGCAATCACCTAGAGCGTGGTGATCGGGTACCACGGCATTGCGAGCAGTTTCTTCGAAGCGCTCTCAGGCTACAGTGTGAGGCCGTCATCGCCAAAGTCGGCGCCAGCGCATTGGCTTTGCGGCGGTGTGCGCGAAACGATAGCACCTGTTTTTTTGTCTCACCCGTGCTCGGCTAATTGCTGGGCTCGATCATGACAGCCGTGGTGTCCTGGGTGTGCCGCTTGCAGCTCTTTTGAGTGAACCCTGCGGCTCGGCCAGAGGGCCTGACCCGCTTGGCAGCGCAGCCTTGGCTAGTGTGCTCGCACTATTGCGAGATCTTGCGCGCTTCCTCGACCTGGTATTCAAAGTAATGCTGAAAGCTGAAGGCCAGGCTGGCGGTCAGGGCGGTCGTGCCGACCAGTAGCGCAGCGGCTACCGCGCCAACTGTCAGCCAGCTGCTGCGGCCCGAAGGTGCATCTATCGCGGCACCTGCATTGAATTTCGTATTCCACTTTTCGGCGGAGCTCAGGCCGTAGACGATGGCGTTGAGCGCGCAGCCGGCAATCGTGAATCCGAGCAGGGGAATCAGCAGCCAGCTTCCCGCGTCGTCCAAGCCGTAGTGTCTGACCCGCTCAATGCCGTAAAGGCCCAGCGCAGTGGGAATGGGCAGGGCCCAGCCCAGGGTGTCAGATCGGCCATGCAGATAAAAGCGGTGCAGGCCCAGCGGCCCCCCGATGAAGGCAAGCCAGGTGGCCAGAGTCTTGTTTTTCATGCGTCCAGATGTTGGTCTCGCAGAGCTTTTTTCGCCGAGGTGGCGTCTCTTCTCTGCAAGGCAGCATTAAACCTCAGGCGGTGCGGGTGGGCGGCTGTTTCCCGCGCCCAGCACTTTTTCCATCAACACCACATCAAGCCATTGATCGAACTTCCAGCCGCACGATTTCAGCAGCCCGACGTGCTCAAAACCAACACTGCGGTGAACGCCCACCGAACCCAGGTTAGCCGAGTCGCCAATCACGGCAATCAGTTTGCGAATGCCGGCGGCCTCTGCCTTGGCTGCCAGCTCTGCCAGCAAGACCCTTCCCATGCCGCGGCGGTTTGCGTCAGGTGCCAGGTAAATCGAGTCTTCGGCTGAAAAGCGGTAAGCCGGCCTGGGCTTGAACCAGTTGCAATAGGCAAAGCCCAGCACCTGACCTTTTTCCTCAGCCACCAAATACGGCAAGCCCTTGGTCAGCACATCCGCGCGGCGGGCCGCCATGTCGGCCAGCGCGGGGGCCTCGGTTTCAAAAGTGCCGGTGCCGTGCAGCACATGGTGGGCGTAAATGGCGGTGATCTCCGCAAGGTCTTGTTCGCGACTGGGTCGAATCAGGGGCATGGGGGCGCGGGCTCCAAAAGGTGTCGGGCTATAATGTGCGGCTTTGCAGCAATTCGCTGGCCGGGTGGCCATGTCGTGTGTCTCAAGCGCTGCAAACTCATGTTGGAGTGACGATTTTGTTGCTCCTCCACCCGAAGGATAAATCATGGTCGTCATCCGACTTTCCCGCGGCGGTTCCAAGCACCGTCCATTTTTCAACATCGTTGTGGCTGACAAACGCGTTCGCCGCGATGGTCGTTTTATCGAGCGCATTGGTTTTTATAACCCGATCGCCAAAGGCGGCGAAGAGGGTTTGCGGATTGAACAAGACCGCCTGACTCACTGGCTGGGCGTTGGTGCACAGGCCTCGCCAACGGTCGAACGTCTCGTCAAGCAAGGCGCCGCCAAGGCTGCCTGATCGGGAGCGGTAGTGTCTCTTCGGCTGACTCGGGGAGACTTCGCAATTCTCTTCGGGTTCGGCATATCCAGGAACCAGAAACTTGGCCGCTGATCAAGTGCCTGGCCTGCGCAAGGCAGGTTTGCCTGAGGATGCCATTGAAGTCGGACGGATTCTGGACGCCTGGGGCGTCAAGGGTTGGGTGAAGGTACTGCCACACAGTGCCGAACCTGAGGCCCTTTTTGCTGCCCGGGACTGGTTTTTGCAAGCCCCCGAAGCCCGGTTTCGTCCGGGCTTTTCCGCTTTCTCCGGGACTGTTTCCGTCGCGATCGAAGAATGCAAGGTGCATTCTGACTCGGTGGTCGCGAAGATTGCAGGCCTGGTTGATCGCAATGCCGCAGAGTCGCTGCGTGGCGCCCGAATTTTCCTGCCGCGCAGCAGTTTCCCGAGTGCGTCCAAGGACGAGTATTACTGGGTCGACCTGATCGGCCTGAATGTCGTCAACCGCGAAGGTCTTCACCTGGGCGCGGTTCGCGACCTCATGACGACGGGTCCCCATTCGGTGCTTTGCGTGGAGTACCAGACCATTGCCGAAGACGGCAGCCAGACTTCGGCTGAACGCATGATTCCGTTTGTAGCCGCTTATGTGGACGCAGTCGAAATCGCGCTCAAGCGAATTACCGTCGACTGGCAACCTGACTATTGAGCCCGGGTCACGGCCCTCGGCCCGACCCGGATGCCAAAGCCGGCTTTCATGCTTGTGAGTCCGCGCACAATATCTGAATGCGCTTTGACGTCATCACTCTTTTTCCTGAATTGTTCGTGCCTTTCCTGAGCAGTGGCGTGACGCGCCGCGCTTACGAATCCGGGCAGGTGCAGGTCAAGCTCTGGAACCCCCGAGATTTTTCCGAAGGCAATTACCGCCGCGTTGACGATCGGCCGTTTGGCGGTGGGCCGGGCATGGTGATGATGGCCGAGCCGCTGGCCTTGTGCCTGCAAGCCATTCGCGCTGAACGGGCGAATACTGAAGCCGCGCCAGTGCCCGTGGTGTTGTTCTCGCCCATTGGCCTGACGCTCAAGCACAACGCCGTTGAGGCTTGGGCCGCTTCGCCGGGGGCGGTACTGGTCTGCGGGCGCTACGAGGGTGTGGACCAGCGCTTCATTGACCAGCATGTGGACTGTCAGATCAGTCTGGGCGACTTTGTCTTGTCGGGCGGCGAAATTGCAGCCATGGCGCTGATCGATGCGGTTACCCGGTTGCAGACGGGCGTGTTGAATGACGAGGGTAGCCACCAGTTCGACAGCTTTAACCCGGCTCTGGACGGTTTGCTTGACTGCCCTTTTTACACCCGACCCGAAATCTGGCGCGGCACCCCAGTGCCCGCGCCCATGCTATCCGGTCACCATGCCGACATTGAGCGCTGGCGTCGCGAGCAGCGCTTGGTGCTGACCTTGGCGCGCCGTCCCGAACTTCTGGATGTCGCCCGCGCTGCAGGGCGATTGAGTCGGCGCGACGAAGATTTTCTGGCCACCCAGACGGGCCTGAAGGGGGTCGAGCCTTAACTGGCTATAATCATGGGCTTTTCGGTCCTCTGGCGGCCACTGCAACCACGTAACGGCGGTCCACCTTGGTCGTTGCCTCTGGATTTGCGGTCTTTAGCGCAGCGCGTGTATGAACGAAAAATCAAGTTAGATGGAATTTTTATGAATCTGATCCAGACCCTTGAGCAAGAAGAAATTGCTCGCCTGAATAAAAGCTTTCCTGCCTACGCCCCTGGCGACACCGTCATCGTGAGTGTGAATGTGGTTGAGGGCACCCGTAAACGTGTGCAGGCGTTTGAAGGCGTGGTGATTGCCAAGCGAAATCGCGGCCTGAACTCCAGCTTCATCGTGCGCAAGATCTCCAACGGTGAAGGCGTCGAGCGGACATTCCAGCTTTACAGCCCTTTGATCGCCAAGATCGAAGTCAAGCGCCGCGGTGATGTGCGTCGTGCCAAGCTGTACTACCTGCGCAACCGCAGCGGCAAGTCGGCACGTATCAGGGAAAAGCTGGGCGCCAAGGCTGCCTGACAGCCCGGCGACAAGGTCGGTAAAGGTTCCCGGACCTCGGCTCCTTGAAAAAAGTCGCTCTCGGGCGGCTTTTTTTATGGATCCGCCACCATCATGACCATCACGAGACCGCTGCCGATTATTGACCCGCGAACCATTCCCGTGGTGGGCGTGGATTCACATCTGGCCGATGTGCCGGCGCAGCAACTCACGCCCGAGGCCTTGCGCCAGCGTTTTTTAAGGCCGCCTGTGTGGACCCCGGAGCACAGCATCGAGAAGAAATTTGGCGACAGATTGCCTGCGCGTGCGGCGGTGTTGGTGCCCCTGGTCATGCGCGACGAGCTGACTTTGCTGCTTACGGAACGCGGCGTGAATTTATCGACGCATTCGGGGCAAATTTCCTTTCCGGGTGGACGTACCGACGAATCTGACCGCGATGCCGTGCACACCGCCTTGCGCGAGGCGGATGAAGAAATTGGTCTGCTCGCCGGGCACGTTGAAGTCTTGGGTACCTTGCCGGTTTACGTCACCGGAACAGCTTTCATCGTCACGCCGGTGGTGGCCTTGATCCGGCCTGGCTTCACCCTACAGCCGAACCCGGCCGAAGTCGCCGATGTGTTTGAGGTGCCGCTGCGTTATCTCATGAGCCCGGCAAACCATCATCGCCACATTTTCGAGTTTGACGGCGGCGTGCGCGAATGGCTCTCAATGCCCTACACCAGTGACGATCCGCTCATGCCGAAGGAGCGCTATATATGGGGCGCTACCGCTGGCATGCTGCGCAATTTGTACCGTTTCTTGGCGGCATGATCCCGGCTTCCTTGCGCGCTCAAGCGCAAAAGGAGCCTCGCGCCGTACCGTTATGATTTGACATGAGCTTTTTTGCCGTCTTGTTTGCGCTTCTTCTTGAGCAGGCTCGGCCGCTTGCGCCTGGCAATCTGTTTCATGGTGGCTTGCATGCCTGGGTGCGCTGGTCCAGTCGAAATATCGATGCCGGTCGCCCGCAGCATGGCTGGCTAGCCTGGTCGGTGGCCGTTGCCGGTCCGGCGCTGCTGTCTTTTGCCATTCACTGGCTGCTCTGGAGTGTTCACGGTCTCCTGGCTTTTGCCTGGAGTGTCGCGGTCCTCTACGCTTCCCTGGGCTTTCGGCAATTCAGTCACCACTTCACAGCCATTCGCGATGCCCTTGACATAGGCGACGAAGATGCCGCGCGGCAACTGCTTGCCGAATGGCGGCAGGTGGATGCCCGCGAATTGCCGCGCAGCGAAATCGTGCGCCACGTGATTGAACACTCGGTGCTTGCGGCGCATCGCCACGTATTTGGCGTGCTGAGCTGGTTTTCAGTGCTGGCGGCGTTGGGTCTGGGGCCTGCCGGGGCTGTGCTTTACCGCATGAGCGAGTTTGTTTCGCGGTCTTGGTCGCAACAAGCTTCGTCTTCCGAGGAAAGCGTCAGTCCGGCACTTCAAGGGGTTGCTCAGCGCGCTTGGGGTGTGCTTGATTTTGTGCCGGCACGCATGACTGCTGTAGGTTTTGCCGTGGTTGGCAGCTTTGAGGATGCCGTCGATAGTTGGCGCAACTACTCCCAAATGTTTTCCGTCGACTCCCCGCTGGCATCGAAAGATCGCAATGACGGGCTGGTGCTTGCTGCGACCGCTGGCGCCGTGAATGTGCGCCTGGGAGGCCGCACCCTGAAGGCGAGTGCGGTCTCCTCGAGCGTCCCGGACGATGTCGCCCCGGCCCCTTCCCTTCAGGCAACGCCCGGGCGGGAGCCTGAGCTTGCGCACTTGCGCAGCATCGTCGGCCTTGTGTGGCGCTGTGTTGTGCTGTGGATGGTGTTGCTAGCCCTGCTGACGCTGGCCCGTTTGATCGGCTGATTCACTGACACCCGTTGGGTGTTTTGACGCGGTCGTCAGTAACGGGTCTCTTGCGAAAGCTCCGCAAACAGGTCATGGTAAAGCCGATAGCGGCTGGCGCTGATGCTCGCCTCGGCCCTCTCGAGTTCAGTGATGACGCCGCAGCCAGGCTCATGCAGATGCGTGCAGTTGTAGAACTTGCAGTCCTGCGCGTGAGCCCTGATGTCCGGCATGTAGCCGGCCAGATGCATGGGCTCGATGTGATGCAGGCCGAACTCCTGGAAACCCGGCGAGTCGATCAAAGCACTTAGCCGGTCCTCATCAATCCAGTACAAGGTGGTGCTGGTGGTGGTGTGCTTGCCTGAATTGAGGGCCTGCGAGATCTCTGCCGTCAGCACCTGCGCGTGCGGAATCAACAGATTGGTCAAGCTGCTTTTGCCCGCGCCAGAAGGCCCGAGCACCAGTGTTTTTTTGCCTTGAAGCAGTGGCATCAAGGAAGCGACCGGGGTTTGCGCATCTGCAGCAGAGGCGCTGGGCTTGATCGCCAGGGCCAGCATTTGATAGCCCATGGCACGGTAGGGTGCGAGTTTGATCCAGGCGCGGTCAAAGGGTTCAGTCAGGTCACTTTTGTTCAGCGCAATCAGGGGCCGGATGCCCGCAGCTTGCGCCGCAATCAGCGCGCGCGTCAGTTGATTTTCAGAGAATTCCGGCTCGGCAGCCATGAGAATCAGCACCTGGTCAAGGTTGGCCGCGAAGGACTTGGTGCGCATTTCATCCTGTCGGTAAAACAGGTTGTCTCGGAGCTCGACCTTTTCAATCGTTCCCTCGTCCTCGGAAGGCAGCCAGCGCACGCGGTCGCCCACCACGGCCTGACCTTTTTTGCCGCGCGGGTGGCAGATGACTCGATCGCCGTTTGGTTTTTCCACGAGCACATGACGCCCGAATCCGGCCACCACCAGACCCGTCTCGGTGCCCGCAACAGCGCTCTGGCCGGTCCCTGCCGGCCGGCCTGACTGCTTCAAGCCAGCAGCGCGTCGACTTTCGACGCACAAAGAAAATCACTGACTGAAATTCCGTTCACCTCGTGCGTGTTGAAGCGCACAGTGCACTGGGCATAACTCACGACGAGGTCGGGGTGATGATCCTCGGCGTTGGCAATGAAGGCCACGGCGTTGACGAAGCCCATGGTCCGGTGAAAGTCCTTGAAGCGATAGCTCTTTTCCAGCGCGCCGTCGATCAAACGCCAGCCCAGGGCCTGCTCGCCGTTGAGTTTGCTCAGTTGGGTGACGATCTCGGTGGCGCTGAGCGCACGCCTGGCTGGGGCAGGCGGGTTCATGAGTTTGTTCCGGTGGGTGCCGCATGCAGCGTGCCCATTCGCGCAAGGCGCTCCGAGGCCGGCGGATGCGAGTAGTAGAACTTCACGAACAAGGGGTCTGGCGTGAGGGTGCTCGCATTGTCCTGGTAGAGCTTGAGCAGCGCGCTCGACAAGTCCCGGCCATCGGTCTGGCGGGCCGCGTAGGCATCTGCCTGGAACTCATGCTTGCGCGAGAGTTGCGCAAAGAGGGGCGAGATGAAAAAACTGAACAAGGGTACCGCCAGCATGAACAGCAAGAGCGCCAGCGCATCGTTGGGCGCAGCAAGGTTTGGCTGTGCACCCAGACCGGTGTAAAACCAGACCTGCGACGAGAGCCAGCCCAAGAGCGCAAAACCGGCCAGGCTCATGCCGAACAAGGTCACGATGCGCTGGATGATGTGCTTGTGCTTGAAATGCCCCAGCTCATGGGCCAGCACTGCGTCAACTTCTGCCGGGCTGAGTTGTTTGAGGAGCGTGTCGTAAAACACCACCCGCTTGGCCGCACCGAAGCCGGTGAAATAGGCGTTGGCGTGGGCCGAGCGTTTGCTGCCGTCCATGACGAACAGTCCCTTGGCGGCAAAGCCGCAACGCTGCATAAGCGCTGTGACCCGGGCCTTCAGGCTTTCATCTTCCAGCGGCTTGAACTTGTTGAACATCGGCGCGATCACGGTCGGGTACAGCACCAGAATCAAGAGGTTGAAAGCCATCCACGCCGTCCAGGCCCAGAGCCACCACATGCGCCCGGCGCTGCCCATCAGCCAGAGGATGAGCGCGACGATGGGCAGACCGATCACGACACCGACCACGGTTGACTTCAGCAGGTCGCCCAGCCAGAGCTTGAAACTCATTTTGTTGAAGCCAAAACGCTCTTCAATCCTGAAGGTGCTAAATAGCGTGAAAGGCAGATCCAACAAGCCGCTGATCAGGCCAAAGCTGGCGACCAGGGCCAGTTGCTGCGTCAGCGGCCCCCATTCGCCCAGACGCGTGCCGGCCAGCGCCTGATTAAGAGCATCAAGCCCGCCCAGCAGCGTCCAGCCCAGCAGCACGGCAGTGCCAAACGCCAACTCAAGCAGGCCAAAGCGCGCCTTGGCGATGGTGTATTCGGCCGCTTTCTGGTGTGAGGCCAAGGAGATGGTGGCCGCAAAGGCGGGCGGCACAGCGTTTTTGTGATGGGCTACATGCCTGATCTGGCGCGAACTCAGGTACAGCTTGACAAGCAGTCCCAGCACCAGCACCGCAGAAAAAACGAGGGTCAGGACAAGTGAGTGATCGATCATCCGGCGAAGTTTAGGTCATCAGCGAGAATGAGGAGATGCTCGACTCTGAACTCCCCCTGAAAAAGTCGGACCAAAATCTGGTCTGGATCGACTGCGAAATGACCGGCCTGGACCCGGAAAAAGAACGGCTGCTTGAAATCGCCGTGATCGTCACCGGCCCGCAACTGGTGCCCCGTATCGAAGGCCCGGTGCTGGTGATTCATCAAAGCGACGAATTGCTCGACAAGATGGACAACTGGAACAAGGGCACCCATGGGCGCAGCGGTCTGATCGACAAGGTCAAAGCCAGCACCATCACCGAAGAAGAGGCCGAACGACAGGTGCTCGCTTTCGTGTCCAAGTACCTGCCCAAGGGCAGCTCGCCGCTGTGCGGCAATACCATCAGCCAGGATCGCCGCTTTCTGGTCAAGTTCATGCCCAAGCTGGAGGCTTTTTTGCATTACCGCAACGTCGATGTCAGCACCTTTAAAGAGCTGGCCAAGCGCTGGCGGCCCGAGGTCTACAGCGCCTTCAAGAAACGCCAGAGCCATACCGCGCTCGCCGACGTGCACGAGTCGATCGACGAGTTGGAGCACTACCGCGAGCATTTCTTGAAGTAAGTCCTGCTTGGGTCGCAGGCGTGAGGCGGCGCGCCCACCGGCCGAATTGCAAAGAGTTGGTAAAAACCCTGAAAGGGTGCCATAATCGAGGGCTTGCAGTTGCACAGGGTGCACTGCATTTGTACATCTACCTCACACTTTTGGACTCTTACTTCAGAGTCACCGCGTTGGGCCAATTTAGCGCCTGATTCGCATATTCGTTTGATGGTTGATGTTTTATTAACCATGAACGAAGCCTTCCGCATCGCGGGGGTGGAGTTTCTTGTTTCCTCGCCAAAAGCGTTGCGCACAGGTGATTAGTGAGAAAAAACATGACTGACTCTTTTGAGGCTCGTGGCGACTTTTTGCCCGAAAATTCTGACATCCCTTCCGAAGTGGAAACCAGCCTGGTGCCGGACTTCACCGAGGCCCCTGCGGCCACTTCGCTGGACGCCGTGGCGCCCGTGCCCAATGGCTTCGTGAAACTGGGTCTGGCCCAGGAACTGCTGCAGGCCGTGGCCGACATGGGTTTCACCCAGCCGACCGCCGTTCAGCTGGCCACCATTCCAAAGGCCATGCAAGGTCTGGAAGCGGTTGAAACAGAGGGCAAGAAAGCTAAATTCACCGACCTGCTGGTCTCCAGCCAGACCGGTAGCGGCAAGACCGCCGCGTTTTTGCTGCCCGTGCTGCACACCCTGCTCAAGCAGGCTGAAGAAGCCGAGCGTTTTGAGCGCGCCGAGTTTGAGCGCCTGAGCGCCGAGGCCGTTGCCAAGGGCGAAGCCCCGCTGAAAAAACCCAAGCGCAAAGACCCGACCAACGTTCGCAATTTCAAGGCCGCCACCCCCGGCGCCCTGATTCTGTGCCCAACCCGTGAATTGGCTCAGCAGGTCTGCGCCGATGCCATCGACCTGGTGCGTCATTGCCGCGGCCTGCGCGTGGCCAACGTGGTCGGCGGCATTCCTTATCAGCTGCAAATCGCCAAGCTGCAAAACGCCAATCTGGTGGTGGCCACCCCCGGCCGCCTGCTCGACTTGCAGCGCAGCATGCAGATCAAACTTGACCAGGTCCAGTTCCTGGTGGTTGACGAAGCCGACCGCATGCTCGACCTCGGCTTTGCCGACGACCTGACCGAAGTCAATCAGCTCACGCTGCAACGCCGTCAGACCATGATGTTCAGCGCCACTTTTGCGCCGCGCATTATGCAACTGGCCACCCGCGTCATGCGCGAGCCGCAGCGCGTCGAGATCGATTCGCCGCAAGACAAGCACACCTCCATCACGCAGACGCTGCTGTGGGCCGACAACATGACGCACAAGCGCAAGTTGCTCGACCACTGGTTGCGCGACACGAGCATCAACCAGGCTGTGGTGTTCGCCTGCACGCAAGTCGAGTGCGATGGCCTGGCCAATGATCTGGTGCAAGAAGGTTTCAGCGCTGTGGCCCTGCATGGCGCCCTGAGCCAGGGTCTGCGCAATCGCCGCCTGATGGCTTTCCGCGACGGCCGCGTGCAGATTCTGGTCGCCACCGACGTCGCCGCCCGCGGCCTGGACGTGCCCACCATCACCCACGTGATCAACTACGGCCTGCCGATGAAAGCCGAAGACTATGTGCACCGCATTGGCCGTACCGGCCGCGCCGGTCGCAGTGGCCAGGCGATCACGATCGCCGAGTTCCGCGATCGCCGCAAGATCGGCGAGATCGAGCATTACACCCAGCAAACTCTCAAGCCAAGCGTGATTGCCGGCCTGGAGCCGCAGCAGCGCTTCCCAGCGC
This sequence comes from uncultured Burkholderiales bacterium, assembly GCA_903941205.1. Taxonomy (GTDB): domain Bacteria; phylum Pseudomonadota; class Gammaproteobacteria; order Burkholderiales; family Burkholderiaceae_C; genus Polaromonas. The sequence continues at coordinate 21,259 of CAJAOB010000001.1, forward strand.
CAGAGCGTCCCCGTGGCAACTTCAGCAACGGCCCTGACCGTGGTGGTCGCAGCTTCGGCGGCGGTGGTGGTGGCTACGCAGGCCGCAAACCGGCCGGCGGTGGTTTTGGTGGCGGTGGCGGCTTTGGCGGCAACCGCAACGACCGTGGCGGTGACCGAAACAATGAGCGTCCACCCTTCCAAGGTCAGCCCAACCAGGGTTTTGGTGATCGCGGCTTTGCAGACCGTGCGCCGCGTCGCGCGGATGACCGCGGCGGCTTCGGCGGCGGCAACGGCGGCAATTTCGCACCGCGTGACGAGCGCAGCTTCGCCCCCCGCGAAGACCGCAACTTTGGCGCACGCAACGAAGGTTTCGCACCGCGCCCTGATTTTGCGGCCCGCAAGCCCTCTTTTGCCAAGCCTGCCGGCAAGGTATTTGTGCCACGTGATGCGGCCCGGAAATCTGCCAAGTTTTCCAAGCCTGCGCGCGACTGAGTTTGAGTCAAGGTCGGCGCCGGCCAGCGCCGATGGCCTTCTGACAAATTAAAAGCCGCTGCGGACCGTGAGGTTCGCAGCGGCTTTTTTCTTGCTCGCGGCCTTGCTATGGCACCGGGACCGGGTCGAGGCGTCAGCTTGGTGAGGCGCCCACCGGCTGCCCGAGACCCCGACCTTGCGAAACTCGCTTGCCCAGGGCTACTCGATCTTGATACCGGTGTCTTTCACGACCTTACCCCAGCGCGACAGCTCTTGCGTCATGTAATCAGACATCGCCTCGGGTGTAGAGGGCGCCACCTCCACGCCGGCGTCGTAAAGCGCCTTGCGGGTATCGGGCGTAGCCATCAGCTTGGTGATCTCAGCGTTGAGCTTGTTGACGATTTCTCTTGGCGTGCCGGCCGGCGCCAGCAGTGCCAACCACACCGAAGCTTCATAGCCCGGCACGCCGGCTTCTTGCAGCGTTGGCACGTCAGGCAGTTGGGGAATGCGTTTGGCGGTGGTCACGGCCAGGGCCTTGAGTCGCCCCTGGGGCACCTGGGCCAGGGCATTGGGAACGCCCGCGAAGCTGCTTTCCACGATGCCGGCCACCAGATCATTGGCCGCGCCACCGCTGCCTTTGTAAGGCACGTGCTTGAGCGGGGCGCCTGTCATTGAAACAAACAGCCCGCCCATCAGGTGTTGCGAGCTGCCATTGCCCGATGACGCATAGTGGATCGTGTTGGGCGCCGATTTGGCCAGCGCGATGAATTCCTGCACATTGCGCGCCTGGACTTTGGGATTGACCAGCAAGACGTAGGGCGAGTCGACCAGCTTGCTTACAGCAGTGAAGCTTTTGAGCGGGTCATAGGGCATGCTTTTGTAAATCCATGGGCTGATCACATGGGTGGTCGAAACCATCACCAGAGTGTAGCCGTCGGGTGCCGATTTGGCGACAAAGTCGGTGCCGATGATGGAGCCGGCGCCCGCCTTGTTTTCAATGACGAACTGCTGCCCCATCGCCGTGGACAGCCGCTGCCCCAGAATTCGGGCGACCACGTCAGTGAAGCCGCCGGGCGCGAAAGGCACGATCAGTTTGACCGGCTTGTTCGGGTAGGCCTGTGCGTGCACGGCGCCCAAGGATGCGGCGCACAAGGCGGCCGCCAGCATGGATTTGGCAATAACGTTCATGAATTTACCCCTTGTAAACCGGCTCGGGCATGGTGAAGAAGCTGTTGAGGATCTGGTAGACCATCATGTAGTTTTTCTGCTGGAAGCTGGCATGCGAGATGCCGCGCATCACGCTGAACTGCTTGTTCATATTGGGCAGCAGCTTGTAGAAGTTGATCAGGTCATCCATGCCGGCAATGCCGTCGTATTCGCCGCGCAAAATGATCGAGGGCACCGTGATTTTCAGCGGGTCCAGCAGCGGCAGTCTGGAGCACATGTCGACGTAGGTGCCGGTTGGCATGGAGTCGTCCAGCGTCAGGATGGCGTCTGCAAAGGCGTTGACCGTGGCTGCGTCGGCGGTGTCCGGGTGATCGCGCTTGAAGATGCTGTGCACAAAGTCCCGGTCGATGGGGCGCCGGTTTTGAGCCAGAAACTCGGGCAGCTTTTTCTTGCGTTGCTCCAGCGTGTGGCTGCCTTCACCGGTCCAGACAAAAGCGTCCAGCGCCAGTTTGGCGACGCGCTCGGGATGCCGCTCGGTGAACAAGGCGGCCTTCAGGGCGCCGGACGAAATGCCGTACATGAGCAGTGACTTGGCGCCGGTTTTTTCAAGAATGTACTGGCTGCCAACGGCCAGGTCGTCGGCGCCGTTGCTGATGTCGAAGTTGATGTCGCGGTGTTTGTCCGAGCGGCCATAGCCCTCGTTGTCCATGGTCCAGGTGTCAAAACCGTGGTCAGCAAACCAGTCCATGGCAGAGGAGTAGGGTCGTCCGGGCACGTGCAGATCAAACGTGGGCTGCGAGGCCATCGACGAGCCATGCACAAAAAAGATGGTGCCGGCGTGCGCTACCTTGGGCGAGGCTTTCTTTTCCCACATGAACAGCCGGATATCGCCTTTTTGGATCCAGTGCTCCTGGCCGCCGGTCCATTTCACATCGCTCATTCAATTTCCTTGGTTGGCGTCGTCATGCGCGCCTGAGGGTTGGTCGTGACCGCACGCTTGCTTTGCGCCCGGCTTTGGCGGCTGATTATGGCGAGCACTGAGCGCTTGCGAGGGCCACAAAAACCCGCTTTCGGGAAAACACCTAAGCAATAGCGGGCTGGAACGGGGTTCGTGCCCTGTGCCAAGATACGGCTTCACTCAAGGAATCTGCGCATGGCAAAAAACAAGATTGAATGGGACCCGGCCTGGCTGGACAGCATGTACAACAACCGCGCTTTGGTGCCTGACCATGCGCTGTATTTCGCACGTTGGGCCGAACAGTCCCGGCTGGCGCGGCAAAACCTTCATTGCGTCATCGACCAGCCTTATGGCGACGGCCGCAGCGCTGCTGAAGTGCTGGATATTTTTCCGGCTGCAGCCAATTCGAACCCCCTGCCCGGAGGCGCGCCGGTGCTGGTTTTCATTCATGGCGGTTACTGGCGCTCGCTGGACAAAGCCGATCATTCTTTTGTGGCGCCGACCCTGGCGCAAGAAGGCGTTTGCGTGGTGGTGCCCAACTACGACCTGTGCCCCGCCGTCAGCATTTCCGACATCACGCTGCAAATGGTCAAGGCGCTGGCCTGGAACTACCGGCACATCGCCGAGCACGGCGGCGACCCGAGCCGCATCACGGTGGCGGGCCATTCGGCCGGTGGGCACCTGGCGGCCATGCTGCTGGCTTGCCAATGGCCGCAGTGGGCCGCCGACTTGCCTTCTGATCTGGTGAAAAACGCGCTGTCCATCTCCGGCCTTTTCGAGCTTGAATCCGTCAGGCACACACCGTTTTTGAAAGACGCCTTGCAACTGAGCGCAGAAGAAGTCAGGCGCATCAGCCCCGCCTGGTTGCCGGCACCGCGGCAGGGGCAGCTTTACGCCGTGGCCGGCGCTGACGAAAGCGCCGAATTTTTGCGCCACAACGCCTTGATTCAGAAGGCCTGGGGCAAAAAGACAGTGCCAGTGCGCGAAGACCTGCCGGGCCTGAACCACTTCAGCATCGTTGACGCCATGGCACAGCCCGGTCACCGGCTCCATCAGTTGGTGATGCGCCTGCTGGCAGCGACGGCCTGATTGGCTGGCCGCCTGCAGGTTGGCCTTGCGATGGCGGCGAGGCAGCCGCGCGCGTGCCGCGTGTCTGCCTCGCTGCCGCGCCTGTGCCGCGTATCTGCCGCGCGCTTGTGGCTCACATCAGCAAATGCTCGCCCGCGTTGTCGCCGCCCAGCGTCACGTAGTTCACTTTGCGAATATCCATCAGCTTGACGCCGCCCGCATAACTGATCGAGCTTTGCACGTCCTGCTCCATTTCCACCAGGGTTTCGGCCAACGTACCCTTGATGGGCTCAAGGATGCGTTTGCCTTCAACGTGCTTGTACTCGCCTTTGTTGAAGTCGCTGGCCGAGCCGTAGTATTCCTTGTACAGCTTGCCGTCCACCTCCACCGTCTGGCCCGGGCTGTCCTCGTGGCCGGCCAGCAGC
>CAJAOB010000002.1 GCA_903941205.1 uncultured Burkholderiales bacterium
CGCGACACACGTGGTCAATCACTTTGGCGATCTGGTCAGCGAAGTGCGGGCCGCGGGCTACCCTTATGTCGATCAGGTCCTGATCCTCAACCAGATCGACCGTCACTTTCCTGCGGCCTGCGAACTGCTTGCACCGCAGGGATCGATCTGCTCCATCGTGGAGCCGAAAGCTGAGCTGGACATGCGCTTGCTGCGCCGAAAAAGCGGCCGTCTTTGCTGGGAGCTGATGTTCACGCGACCCAGCTACGCGACCCCCGACATGATCGAGCAGCATCACGCCCTGCGAAAGATAGCTGCCCTCGTGGACCAGGGCTTGCTGAAAACGACGCTCGCTCAGGTGCTGGAGCCGATCAATGCGGCCAACTTCCGGCAGGCCTACGCCCAGCTCGAGGCGATGCGCTGCATTGGAAAAATTGCCTTGCAGGGCTGGTAAGGGCTGCGCTCGGTATTCAAACCCGGCCCCTGTGTAGCCAGCGCAGGGCCGTCGCCGCGGCGACTCCGCCCCTTGCCGTTTTTTCGCGCTTTGATGCTCTTTGCGCGCTTTTCAGGTTTTAGCGCCGCTGCCCGGACGAGACGCTCCGGGCAGGGTCGACAGCTTCAGCCTTTCAGCCCAGCGGCTTGCCTGAGCAGCGCCGCCTTGTCGGTGCGCTCCCAGCTGAACTCGGGCTCGTCGCGGCCGAAGTGGCCGTAGGCGGCGGTCTTTTCGTAGATCGGGCGCAGCAGGTCCAGCATCTGGATGATGCCTTTGGGCCGCAGGTCAAAGTGCTCGTTGACCAGCGCGGCGATCTGCTCGTCGGGAATCACGCCCGTGCCTTCGGTGTAGACCGTCACGTTCATGGGCCGTGCCACGCCAATCGCGTAAGCCACCTGAATCTGGCACTGGCGGGCAATGCCGGCTGCCACGATGTTCTTGGCCACGTAGCGCGCAGCGTAAGCGGCCGAGCGGTCCACCTTGGTGGGGTCCTTGCCCGAAAACGCGCCGCCGCCGTGCGGGCAGGCGCCGCCGTAGGTGTCGACGATGATCTTGCGACCGGTCAGGCCGCAGTCGCCCTGCGGGCCGCCGATGACGAAACGGCCGGTCGGGTTGACCAGGTACTTGGTGTCCTTGAGCCATTCCTTGGGCAGCACGGGCTTGATGATCTCCTCGATCACCGCCTCGATGAAGGCCGGCTTCATTTTGGCGCCGTCGCTCATTTCAGGGCTGTGCTGGCTGGACAAAACCACGGTGTCGATGCTGTGCGGCTTGCCGTCGACATAGCGCATGGTCACCTGGCTCTTGGCGTCGGGACGCAGGAAGGGCAGGCGACCGTCCTTGCGCAGTTGCGCCTGGCGCTCGACCAGCCGGTGCGCGTAGTAAATCGGCGCGGGCATGAGTTCGGTGGTTTCGTTGCAGGCATACCCAAACATCAGGCCCTGGTCGCCGGCGCCGGTGTTCAGGTGGTCGTCGCTGGCATGGTCCACGCCCTGGGCGATGTCATTGCTTTGCTTGTCATAGGCCACCAGCACGGCGCAGCCTTTGTAGTCAATGCCGTACTCGGTGTTGTCGTAGCCGATGCGCTTGATGGTGTCGCGCGCCACCTGGATGTAGTCCACATGCGCGTTGGTGGTGATCTCGCCGGCCAGCACCACCAGGCCGGTGTTGCACAGGGTTTCTGCGGCCACGCGGGACTTGGGGTCCTGCTTGAAGATCGCGTCGAGAATCGCGTCGGAAATTTGGTCAGCGACCTTGTCAGGGTGGCCTTCAGAGACAGATTCGGAGGTGAAAAGAAAATCGTTCGCCATTGTGTTGCACTCCATCGGGTTAGTCGGCGCGTTGCCGGCTCGGTGTGCCTCGGCGAACGCTTTAGCAG
>CAJAOB010000003.1 GCA_903941205.1 uncultured Burkholderiales bacterium
CCAGCGCCCGTCTTCCTTTGGGATACTGTCAAAACAGGGCGGTGCTTCTGGGGGCACACAAAAGCGGATGAGGCGGGATTCTGTCTGATCTTCGCGTGCGTCGAGTTCATGCACGAATGTTTTGGCGATGTGATCAAATCGTTCGGCGAACAATGGATGCGGGAAGGTGTGTTGGGAGAAGGCTTTCAGGATACGGTGCTGCGTGCCTTGTTCCAGTCTTTATTTGAGCTGCAGCATACGGCAGGGCTGGCTGTGTTGGACTACAAGCCTGCCAATGTGGGCCGAAGGGCGAACGGCCGGTGCGCGATTTGGGATTTGGGCCACGCTGTCGTCTGGCCATTGCCTGGTTCCAGCGAGCGACAGACCAGCGAGTTGCCTGTCGCTTTAACCCGGAACGCAACTTTGGCAATCGACGCTGACGGCCAAACCGTGAAAGCAAAGGGACGCAGGCTTGTTGGGAGGAGCAATGATGCCGGCTCAGGCCTTTGTTTGGTTTCGAACAAGCAAGCATCCGACTTCTGTCGGACCCTCACCGAGCAGGCGACGGGTTTGGGCCGTGTCGCGCGGGCCCGGGCGACGTTCGGATACGCAGATCAAAAATTCAGTGGGAAGCATCTCACGCCGGAAGATGCCTATGCATATGATATGTATGCGGGCGGCAGATCCGTTCTCAAACTGCTGACCTACAGACGTGACAAGCAAAATCTGGAAGCTTGGGAAGAGAGCGCAAGTCAGGCAGCCGCGGCCGGTCCGGCAGGCATTCGACGCATGTTAGAGGAAGCCGTCGATCCAAGCGCTAAGATAACACAAGGCATCATTGTCGAGAGGCTGGCCGATCTCATTGCTGGCTTACTGAACCCCGAACGGAGCAAGCGCATTGACGCACAAGGGGCCATGCTGCATGCTGCCAACACCCTCCCGTTCCTCTCCCCTGAACACTCGCTCCTGCTCGAGAATGGCACGGGCATTGTCATGGATGGTGGGCCAGTGGAGAGCTTACCAGTACCCTATCGTAAATTCCCGGCCCTGAAAGGAAAGAGCCTCCCTCCCATCGTGCTGCTGCCGCAGGCGGGCATGGGCATGGGTGCTCAGCTCCGCTGTGCACGGAAAAGGGGCGAAGCTGTAGCTGTGTACGGGGGGGAGCATATCCCCAGAACTGATACTGGAGGCTTGCGCCGCGCCTACCCTTCTCGGTACGGTGTGAGCGTTATAGGCGTGGACAGCTTTGAGGCGTTTGTCTGCAATGCTGCACAGACTCCCAAGCGCCCATTCAAGTGGCTTTGGACATTGCCGAAGGTGCTGACATGGTGATGGTCAAACCTGGCATGCCTTATTTGGATGTGGTGCGCCGCGTCAAAGACGAATTTGGCGTGCCGACCTTTGCGTACCAAGTGTCTGGTGAATACGCTATGTTGAAGGCCGCTGCTCAAAACGGCTGGCTCGACCACGATGGCGTCATGATGGAAAGCTTGTTGGCCTTCAAGCGCGCTGGCGCCGATGGCATCTTGACCTACTTTGCGCGCGATGCTGCGCGACTCATGAAGAACAGTTGATAAGCAAGACTTTTTAAATCATCACGCCACTGCACGCCTAGCCACATGCGCGTCTTCATCCTTTCAGGCCAGCATGTGCACGATGCATTGGCCTTGCCGCAAAACGTACCAGAGAATGGCTTCGTTTGGGTGGCTTGCTCTCGAACTTTTTTTGCAACAGAGCAAGTTCAAATTCAGCAATCTTTGCAAAATCTAACAGGCCACAATCTATTGGATTTGCACGTTTCAGATTTGCTCAATGCGCAGTTGCCTTCGCGCTTTGATTCAACCTCTTACTACGATGTGCTGGTGTTTCGCCGGCTGGCCAGCGCTGCGCGCGATGTCGACACCAAAGACGCGCCACCCCTTAAAAAATCAAGAGGCAAATTGAGTGGTCCACCGGCATTGCGGCGTGTCGACACCAGCCCCATTGGTTTTGCAATCTTTGACAATGTCCTGATCACCGTTCATCCAGACGACTGCCTTATCCGGGAGGGCTATGCTGCAAGGCTCATGGCAGCAAGCAAAGAGCTGCTGCAGTCGGCCCAATCAAAAACCCAAAGCAGCTCGGGCTTTGTCAGCGCCGATGATCGCTCAACGGGTGCCCGCGGCATTCCTGTCAGTCCCG
>CAJAOB010000004.1 GCA_903941205.1 uncultured Burkholderiales bacterium
CGCAGCGGCATCGAGGAACGCAACGCCGTGGTCGTGCGTGGACGCGCGCTTGGCCGCTCGCAACAACCGGACGACCTGATCGGCGCAGTTGCGTTCTTCCTTGGCGCCGATAGCGGATTTGTCTCCGGCCAATCGCTGATCGTCGACGGCGGCGGGATCATGAACTGAAAGGATGAACCATGGCGATCATTGATGTAACGATTCTCGAAGGCCGGTCACAAGACGTGAAGAACCGGGTGATGGCACGACTGACCGAGGTGCTGGTCGAGGAACTTGGTGCCAAGCCGGCCCAGGTCAGGGTGGTGTTGCGCGAGGTGCGCGGCGGGGCGTACGCGGTCGCCGGCCAGCCGGTCTGGCCGGACCCTGACCCGGCTGGATCATGACCCGGCAATCGGCGCCGAGATTGGCCGGCGGTTTCGTGGCCACGCGAGAGGGAGAGTACTGATGCAGACGACAGAGATTCAGGTGTCGGTCGAAAAGCACACGGCCATCGTGCGGTTCATGCGGCCGGAATCGCTCAATGCCTTGACGGACACCATGCTGGCCGAGACCCGATCCGCCATGCAGGCATTCGAACTCGATCATGCCATCAGAGCCGTGGTGCTGACCGGGGACGACCGGGCGTTCTGCTCGGGCGGCGACCTCAAGGCCAGCGCCGGAAATTCGCTGCCACCGTACGATCGCTACCTGAAGCGTTTCACGCAGTCGCAATGGCACAACTACATGCGTTTCCTGTCGCGATACCCAAAACCGGTGATCGCCGCCATCGAGGGATACTGCCTGGGCGGCGGCCTGGAAATCGCGTTGCGATGTGACTTTGCCGTGGGTTCGCAGTCAGCCACCATCGGCATGACCGAAGCCCGTCACTCGCTGTTTCCGATCCTTGGTGGTGCATGGTCGCTCGCGCAATGCGTTGGGGAGCGGATGGCCAAGGAACTGATCTTCACCGGTCGACGGATCGATGCAACAACGGCGCACCGACTGGGCATCCTCAACCATGCCGTTCCCGCCGGCCAGGCCCTGACCCGGGCATGCGAGATTGCCGACGAAATCGCTGGTAATGGCCCGCTGGCCATCACCATGGCGAAACAGGCGATCGACCGCGCCCGCGGGCAGACTTTCGATGATGCATTGACCGCCGGCGGCGAATTCTCCGCGCTGCTGTTCTTTTCGCACGATCGCCAGGAGGGCTTGGCGGCGTTCAGGGAAAAGCGCAAGCCCGACTTCAAGGGCAAGTGACGCCGGCAGCCTGACCGACCGCGCGCGCGTCGGTTCAAGAACATGTCCGAAAACGGCTGGTCCGCGCCGATGCGCGGGGTACCAGGGGATAGGATTTTCAAACGCCATAGGACGCCCCAAGAAAGGGCCTGAAAAGGCTCTCGGCCGAGCCCGCAGAGGGCCGAAGTGCGCAAGCCTGGGCGGATTCAGCGCGCAGTCCTGGCGTCTGGAGGCTCGGGGCTGGCGAGTTGGCAGGTCTTTGAACGTTCACGGCGCGCAGGATTGGACCCTGTCTCAGGGTTGACCCCTGATGTTGGCCATGGCTTGGCGACACAGCGCGCAGCGCCACCCCGGCTGCAGGGTAGCCGCAGCCCGTGGCGATAGGTATTCGACAGCGCGGGCGGCTCAAGCAGCGAAGTGCAGCCCCGCCTCGCGCGCCCTACCCTTGGGCGGCGGCTGCGGATCCAGCCC
>CAJAOB010000005.1 GCA_903941205.1 uncultured Burkholderiales bacterium
AGATCGCCAGATTGCCCAAGGCATATTTGCAGCGGTCAAGCAGGCTTACAGGGCTGCCCGACATCAAGGCCGGACCGACGCGACGCGCCAATGTCATGCAGGTCGAAAACAACCAGCGCTTGGTGCTCGACGCGTCCTCCATGCGGATCATCACGCTGGTCAGCAAGCCTTCAAACACGCGTGGCGGTGCAAAGTAATAGGTCGGCCCGACTTCCTTGAGGTCGATGGTGACAGTGCTGGCGTTTTCGGGGCAGTTCACCACGTAGCCGCAGCACAGCCACTGCGCATAGCTGAAGATGTTCTGGCCGATCCAGGCCGGCGGCAAATAGGCCAGCACTTCCTCGGAGGAGCCGAGTTTGTCGAATTCGGCGCCGGCCTGGGCGCGATCCAGCAAGGTGTTGTGGGTGTGAACCACGCCTTTGGGGTTGCCGGTGGTGCCGGAGGTAAAGAACATGGCCGCCACGTCATCGGGCTGGCCCTTGGCAATTTCCGCGGCAAAAAAGCCTGGCGTTTTTTGCGCGAAGGCACGGCCTGATTCGATCAGCGCGTCCAGCGAGCCTAAGCCAGGTTCCTCGTAGTTGCGCAGGCCACGCGGATCGTCGTAAATGAGCGTTGCCAGGTCCGGGCAGCGGTCGCGGATTTCGAGCAGCTTGTCAACCTGCTCCTGGTCCTCGACCAGCGCCAGCCGAACGTCGGCGTTGGTGATGGGGAATACGCATTCGGCGCCAACGGCGTCCTGGTACAGCGGAATCGGGATCGCGCCCAGCGATTGGGCTGCCAGCATGGTGGCGTAAAGCCGCGGCCGATTGGCACCGATGACGACCATGTGCTGGCCGCGCAGCAGGCCCGCCAGATGCAGGCCGCAAGCGATGTGCTCGACCAGCGAGGCCATGTCGCCCCAGCTATGGGCTTGCCAGATGCCGTATTCTTTTTCGCGCATGGCCGGGTCGCCCGGGCGTTGGGCGGCATGTTGCATGAGCAGTCGGGGAAACGTGGTCTGCATGGGCGGGCTCTCTGTAGCGCTGTCGGTCGGTGCGTTGGCCTAAGGCCTGTTGAAGGTCGACGCTTTCTCGCGGCGGACTTCAAATTTTTTGGCTGTGGGGCGAATACTAAAGTCGGGTTTGACGCCATGTTGTCGTTTGGACGACAATTTGAGGGTGATTACCCTCGGGACTTTCCCTTATTCCCGCTTTCTTTCGGCTTTCTCGCGCTCATCTGGGATTGCGGGGGTCCTTTCAGGGCTTTGGCGGGTGCGGCCGGCCCACGTTCAGGCGCAGGCGGGCCCGGGTCCTTGTGGGGTCGCTTTTCCCTTTGGCATTCTTGACTGGTGGCGCCTGATGGCGCAGCAAAGGCCCTGATGGCTCCTCTTTCCACTTCCGCCAGCGAACTGCCGCTACACCAGCGGCGCCGGGCCCCGACGCCCGCCGAGTTGCAGGGTATTCCGTGGCTGGCGCTGCTGCTGCCGGCCGAACGCGAACGCGCCGAGGCGCAGTTGCTGGTGGGTGACGCCGAGGCGGGTGACTTTGTCTGCCGCATCGGCAAGCCCGTGACCTACTGGTTTGGCGTGGTCGAGGGTTTGCTCAAAATGAGCAGTGACAACGCTCAAGGTGGCACCATGACCTTCACCGGCATGCCCCCCGGCGGCTGGTTTGGCGAAGGCACGGCGCTCAAGCGCGAGCCTTACCGCTACAACATCCAGGCCCTGCGCAACAGCGTGGTCGCCGGCTTGCCGGTGGCAACCTTTCACTGGCTGCTCGACCATTCCATTGGTTTTAACCGCTTTGTGATGAACCAGCTCAATGAGCGCCTGGGGCAATTCATTGCGGCCCGGGAAATCGACCGCATGAACAACCCGGACCTGCGCGTGGCGCGCAGTCTGGCGGCCTTGTTCAACCCGGTGCTTTACCCGGGTGTGGGCGAGATCCTGCGGATCACGCAACAGGAATTGGCCTACCTCGTCGGGCTGTCGCGGCAGCGGGTGAATGAAGCCTTGAGCACTTTGCAGGCGCAGGGCATCATTCGGGTCGAATACGGCGGTTTGCGGGTGCTGAACCTGCCGGCCCTGAGATCGAACATGTTTCCGGCGCAGAATCTGCCGGGTGGCTGACGGTTGGCCGGCCGCTGGCCTAACATCGCACTTTGGCGGGCGGTGTGCCACGGCCTGGCCCGGCGTTTTGCTTTCCCCTTTTTTGCCCGCCACACCACTTTTCCCGCACCATGTCCCAGTCGCCCGTCACCCCCCCCAAACCTGGCCCTGCAGCCGGCCCTGCACCCGGCGGCGCCGTGCGCATTCGCCGCGCCGACACGCCCAACGCGCCGGTCTCGACCGGCAGCACGCTGCGCCTGAACAAGCGCATGGCCGATCTTGGCTTTTGCTCGCGCCGCGAAGCCGACGACTGGATCGAGCGGGGCTGGGTCCGCGTGAACGGCAAACCCGCAGAGATGGGCCAGCAGGTGGGGCCTGGCGACCGGATTGAAGTGGCGCAGCAGGCCGAACACCAGCAGCGCCAGCAAGTCACCATACTGATCAACAAGCCGGTGGGTTACGTCAGCGGCCAGGCCGAAGACGGCCATGAACCGGCGGTGGTGCTGGTGCAACCGCAAAACCGCTGGCGCGAATGCAACAGCCGCATGCGCTGGGGCCACGAGCAGTTGCGCGGTCTGGCGCCGGCCGGGCGGCTGGACATTGACTCGATCGGTCTTTTGGTGCTGACGCAGGACGGTCGCGTGGCGCGGCAGTTGATCGGCGAAGACTCCGAGATTGAAAAGGAATACCTGGTGCGGGTCAGCTACGGAGCCGAGACGGTCAATGTGCAGGGCGTGTTTCCGGCCGAACAGCTCAAGCGCTTGTGCCACGGCCTGAGCCTGGACGGTGTGGCGCTCAAGCCCGCGCAGGTGTCCTGGCAAAACCCGGAGCAGCTGCGTTTTGTGCTCAAAGAGGGCAAAAAACGGCAGATTCGGCGCATGTGCGAGCAAGTCGGGCTGTTTGTCACCGGGCTCAAACGGGTGCGCATCGGCCGCGTCAATCTCGGCCATTTACCGGTCGGCCAGTGGCGCTACCTGGCTTCGCACGAGCGTTTTTAGGACTGACCCGACTCTGGTGGCTTGGGCTGGGGCAATCCGCAGGTCGTAGGATTTTTTACACTTTGCACTGCAACTTTCATTTTATTGTTGCGAAAGTTTCAGAATTGACTGTTGTTGAGTGCAAAATCTCAAGAGATTATGACGCTCATCACCTACCTGGCTGAAGACAACGCGACGATTCGCCAGAATTTGACCGAGACGCTTCGGGAAGTCGCGGCCATCGAGGTCAGCGGTTTTGGCCGCACGGAAGCCGAAGCTTGTGAATGGCTGGCCGCTCATGCGGGGCAATGGGAATTGGCCATTGTTGACCTTTTCTTGCAAGAAGGCTCCGGGCTGGGCGTGCTGGCGAGTTGCCGCGACCGGCAGGATTTCCAGAAGGTCGTGGTGCTGACCAATTACGCGACGCCCGAAATCCGCAAACGATCCATCGCGCTCGGCGCTGATGCGGTATTTGACAAGTCCAGCGAACTTGACGCCCTGTTTGCGTATTGCATCGAGCAGATTGCCCGTAAAAAGCGGGTCTGAGAACACCGAGTTTGAGTTGGGAACTTGAGCCTCGGGCGGGCGCCAGGCCTGCTGGCGTACTGCGCTCGCGGTCTGCGGCTTTGCTTGCCGCCGTCCCGGCTTGTCGCCAGATTTCCAGGCTGCGGTGTTTAGCTGGTGACGCTGTAGCGAGTCACCAGCGGCGGTTCGGATGCCGTGTGAAAGGCCAGCTTGCGATCACGCAGCGCCACGTCGGCGGCGGTGATGCGGTCAAAGCGCCGCAAGTGCTCGGTCCATGACTCGTCGACGATTCGCTCGAGGTAGCGGTCGGGCTCGCTGATGTCGTGCAGCAATTCCCAGCTCAGCGCGCCCTGACGCAGCCGGCTTCGGCGGCTTTCCTGCATGAGCTTGACAAAGGCTGCGGCGCGGGCCGGGTCGATTCGGTACTCGAGCGTGACCACGACAGGGCCGCTGTGTGGCGGTGTCTGTCCGACTGGCGCTTTGAACTCGCGCGAGGGCGTGAGGTCTTCTTCCAGGCCATGGTCATGGATCAGGCGCAGCGCCGCCCACATTCCCAGACTACCGGTCACGGCCGACGCGCTCAAGCTCAGTGTGAGCGAGCTCATCGTTGCCACCTGGCCCCACAGCGCTGCGCCCAGCGCGCTGCCGCCCATGATGGCCATCTGGTACATCGACATGCCGCGCGCCCGAACCCAGTCGGGCAAGGCCATCTGGGCCGAAACGCTCAGGGTATTGGCCGTGCAAAGCCACGCCATGCCGGCAAGGAACATGGTCGCAACAGCCACGTAGACATTCGGCGCAAACGCCATCATCAAGGTGGCCGCGGACTGCAGCAAGGTGCCGGCCAGCACCAGCTGGTTGCCGGCCAGGGCTTGCCGCAGGCGCGGCAACACCACAGCCAGCGCAATGGCGCCGCAGCCCATGGAGGCCAGTAGCAGCGTGAAGGTGCCGGCGCCGCCGCCTTCGAGCCGTCTGGCCAGCAGGGGCAAGAGCGCGAGCAGCGCGGTCGAGTTGAAAAAGAACAGGGCGACCCGCAGAAAAACCGCCCGCAGGCGAGTCGATTGCGCGACAAATTGCCTACCCACGCGCATGGCACTGAAGAGGCGTTCGCGGCCCAGAGGGCTGGGCGAATACTCGCGCCGCCAGCGCATGACCACCAAGCCCGAAATGACCGACAAGACGGCGTTCAACACAAACACGTAAGCGGTGCCGGCGCTGGCGATCAGGGCGCCGGCTGCCAGCGGCCCGACGATGCGCGATGCGTTCATCGATACGCCGTTGAGCGCGAGCGCCGTGGGCAGATGGAAGCGCGGGACGATTTCCGGAACCAGCGCAGCAAACACCGGCCAGCGCATGGCCAGCCCGATCCCGTTCACAAAAGTCAGCGCCAGCAGCAGAGGCGGCGTGATGACTTCAGACAGCACCGCCAGGCACAGGATCAGCGCCGTGCTGGCGAGCCAGAATTGCGTGATGATGAAGTAACGCCGGCGGTCCAGGATGTCGGCCATCGCGCCGCTTGGCAATCCAAGCAGGAACACCGGCAAGGTCGAGGCGGTTTGCACCAGCGCAACCCAGATCGGCGAGCTGGTGAGCGAGGTCATCATCCAGGCGGCCGCCACGTCGTTCATCCACATGCAGATATTGGCGGTCAGCCAGGTGCCCCACAGCAGGCGAAACACCGGGATGTTCAGTGGCGACCAAGCGGACTGAATTTGCGCCGCTGCCGCTGGCTGAGGCTCGCTGCGTGGTTCAGGTGGCGGGAGAGTCTGCATCGGGCTCGCTGCGGTTTGAGTGGTGATGCTGGCGGGTTGAGTTGCTTCGGCCAAAGCGCGTGAATGGAGCAGCGGGCGAATCAAGCGGGTATCTGAGGAAGACTCCAGGGGGCTTTGGCGGCCACGACCGCTTGAAAGCGGCCGCTACCGCGTCAAGCGCCCTTAACGCCAAGATGCAAGAGCGAGTTTACCCAGCGGCTCAGGATCGCCAGCCGCCCGGCCGCAGCTAAAGCAGCTCATCGTGGGCAAACGGCGCCAGCAGCCAGAGCAGCATCTTTCGGCCCAGGCTGGCGTCGGGCTCAACAACGCCGTCATTCAGGTCTGAACCTGACGCCGGTCGCCACACCAGCCGCCCTTCGCGCAAGCCGATCTGATAGGCATCGCGCTGGAGCGTGTTTTCAATGCGCCGCGTTGCCTCTGCCGCTAGCACTGCGCTGTTGATGACCACGGCCACCTCGGTGTTTTGCAGCTGCGAGCGCAGATCCAGGTTCATGGAGCCCACCACGAGCTGCTGGCCGTCTATCACCACCGCCTTGGAGTGCAGGCTGGACAGCGATTCGGCTGTCGAGCCGAGCACACGCAAGGGCTGCTGTTGCCTGGCACGCATTTCATAAAGCTCCACGCCCATGGCCACCAGCGCCGGCCGATGCCGCGCGTAGCCAATATGCGCGGCTGGCGCATCGGTGGAGGCCAGGGAATTGGTGAGCATGCGAACGCGCACCCCGCGCTGGCGAAGCGCGCACAACGCCGCAATGATGCGCGGCCCCGGCACCACATAGGCCGAAACGATCAGCAGCTCATGTTGCGCCTGGCTCATCAATTCCAGCAATTCGTCAATGAGGTTGTCTCGCGCTTCAGCGCTGGTGGGCAGGCCAGCCTGGATTTTGGAGGGCTTGTCGACCAGCAGGCGCGAGGGCGCCCAAACCCAGGGAAGCTGCGCCAGAGAAACCGGCTCGACCACACTCGGTTGGCGGTTGACACCCGGCGCGGGACCGATGCTGGTGTTTGGCCCGTGTGGTATCGGCACCGGGTCGGGCACCGCCGGCTCCGGCCGAAGCGCCAGCGCCTGCGCCGGATAAGCCAGCGGATGATTCCAGTACGCGTCAAAACTCTCGGACAGCTCGCGCACGATCGGGCCGCTGGCCAGCACATCCATGTCGATGAAATTCGAGTCGCTGCCCTGGTCAAAATAGGTCTCGCCGAGGTTGCGCCCGCCCGTGATTGCCATGGCGTTGTCGGCGACCCAGACCTTGTTGTGCATGCGCCGCTGCAATTGGTCGGCGTCCTTCAGGGCGCCCAGCGCTCGCCAGAACATCGATTGCCTTGAACCGGCCAAGGGATTGAACAGGCGCAGCGCCATGCCAGGCTCGTAGGCCAGCGCCAGCACCGAAGCGTTTTTACCCGCTGTGTTGAAATCGTCCAGCAGCAGCCGCACCCGCACGCCACGCGCTGCCGCCTGCCGCAAGGCCGCGAAAAGCTGCTCAGTGCTTTCATCGGCGTGAATTGCATAGGACTGGATGTCCAGGGTTCGTTCGGCGGCCTCGATCAGCGCCAGGCGCGTGTTGAACGCGGCAGCTGGCTTGTCGAGCAAGAAGAAGCCGCTGCGTGGCGCCTTCCCGCCGCTGGCCGTGAGGGCTGCGGCGCCTGCTCGGTCGGCCTGCTCGGCCATTTTGCCCAGGCGCGTCTGTTCAGGCGCTTGCCACGCCACGCTGAAGGGGCGATCCACATCTTTTGGCAAGCCGGCGCAACCGCCAAGGCTTAACAGCCAGAGCAGGCAAATTACCAAAAAGAGGACTGGTCTGACGCCATGCAGGTCCGCAACCCGCCACCACGGCAACACATTGTTGTGCTGACCCGCCCGGGCAAAGCAGGGCGAGCCATCGACTCCATGGTCGGAAAGGCCGGACATGCGCCGATCTTTGCCCGGACTTGCTGGTTGGCATGTCAGCCAATGCCTCCAAGATGCGCTGCGAGCGCGCTGTGTGTCGGGTTCGACGCACGCGAGGCTAGGCGGTGTTGGCTGCGTTTCTGGCTGACTTTCTGCGGCCCTTTTTGCAGGCTTGTATCGGCTTGAGCCGTCGCGAGCGTCAGGCTGAAAGCGCCTCCCAGCGTCGCAGCGCCTCCATCAACTCCTCCTCCAGCTTGGCGTTTCGGGCGTTCAGTTCCGCGGCGCGTTTGGCGTCACGGCTGTAGAGCGTGCCGTCATAGAGTTCTTGCTCGATCGCTTTTTGCTGGGATTCGAGCTGCTGGATCTGCGCTGGCAAAGCCTCAAGCTCGCGCTGATCTTTGTAGCTGAGTTTCTTTTTGGATGGGGCGTCGGGCTTGGGCGTGCCCGGCGACGCTTTGGCCTCGGCTTTGGCAGGCGATGCTGGCTTGGCGGATGCGGGGGCTGACTTGCCGCCGTTGATTTGCGCAGCACGTCTGGACTGCGTGATCCAGTCGCTCACCCCACCTTCGTATTCGCGCCAGAAGCCCGGGTTCTCGGGCGTTCCCTCATAGGCAATCGTGCTGGTCACCACGTTGTCCAGAAAGCGGCGGTCGTGGCTGACAAGAAACACCGTGCCTTCATAGTTTTGCAGCAAGTCTTCCAGCAACTCGAGCGTATCGATGTCCAGGTCGTTGGTCGGCTCATCGAGCACCAAGACGTTGGCGGGCCTGGCGAAAAGACGCGCCAGCAACAAGCGGTTGCGTTCACCGCCCGATAGTGTGCGCACCGGGGAGTTGGCGCGCGCGGGCGAAAACAGGAAGTCGCTCAGGTAGCTTTTCACATGTTTCTTTTGCCCGTTGATCTCGACCCATTCGCTGCCCGGGCTGATGAAGTCCTCCAGCGTGGCGTCCAAGTTCAGTGCATCGCGCATCTGGTCAAAGTACGCAACCTGCAAATTGGCGCCTTGGCGAATCTTGCCGGGTGGATGCGTCACGTCGGGCTGTAGCTCGCCGAGAATCAGCTTGAGCAAGGTGGTCTTGCCTGCGCCGTTAGGCCCCAGCAGACCGATCTTGTCGCCGCGCAGCAAAGTGCCCGTGAAACGATTGACGATGATTTTTTCCGACCCCGGATCCCCAAAACGCTTGGACACATCGGTGAGTTCGGCGACGATCTTGCCGCTTTTCTCGCCGCTCGAAACATCCAGATTCACCCGGCCGATGGCCTCTCGCCTTGCGG
>CAJAOB010000006.1 GCA_903941205.1 uncultured Burkholderiales bacterium
CCGGCCGATGGGCGGCAGGCGGGGCGCACTGGCGGCGCGGGCCGGGTCGGCCAGCATGGATGTTTGCGTGGCGGCTGGGGAAACCACGTTCACGGTCACGCCGCGGTCGGCGACTTCCGAGGCCCAGCTGCGGGCCAGTGCCCCTAGCGCGGCTTTGGTGGCGGCATACTGCCCGCGTCCGGGCATGCCTTGCGAAACGCGGCTGCCAATGAGCACCACGCGGCCGCTGCCGCGTTCGGCCATGCTGGGCACGATGGCATCGGCCAGCGCTGAGGCCGCTGCCACATGCAGCCGCCACATCAGCTCAGCGTCTGCAGCTTCGAACTGCGCCAGCGTGCCCACGCGCAACACGCCGGCTGCATGCACCAGCGCCTGCGCCGAGGGCAAATGGCTGGCGACACGGCTGATGTCGCCTAGGTCAGTCAGGTCCAGCGTGGCGGACTCGAAGTTGGCGTGCGAAAGGGTGGCGGGAGCCAGGTCAAGCCCGTGAACCCGCCAGCCGATGCCTAGCAAATGCCCGGCGATGGCCCGGCCAATCCCGCTGCTGCTACCGGTGACGACAGCGCAGGGCGCAGCAGGATGGGCCGGTAAGCCGGCCTCACTCAACACGTATATTGCCTTCGGTGATGAGCTTTTGCGTGCGGGCCATGTCTTCGCGCTGGAACTTGATGAAGTCGTCCACGCTGCCCGGTGTCACCAGCAGGCCTTGCGGTGTGAGCTTGTCCCGCATCTCGCCGGTCAGGGCCTTGTTGACTTCGGTGTTGAGCTTGGCCGTGATGTCGGCTGGCAGCTTGGCCGGGCCCCACAGGCCGTACCAGCTGTAGAACTCGTAGCCGGGGATGGTTTCTGCCACCGTCGGCACGTCCGGCAGGTTGGGCGTGCGGGTGGAGGAGGTTACCGCCACCACGCGCAGCATGCCGGTCTTGTGGTACTGCAAGGAACCCAGGATGGGGTCAATGAAGCCGGCGATCTGGCCGCCGATCAGGTCCTGAAAGGCCGGCGCTGTGCCCTTGTAAGGCACGATCATGAAGTTAAGGTTGTCCGAGCGCTTGAGCAGCTCGGTGGACAAGTGGCCGGCAGAGCCGATCGAGCCCACGGCGAAACTCATGTTGCCGGGGTTGGCCTTGGCGTAAGCCACCAGCGACTTGATGTCGGTGATCGGCAGGTTCTTGTTGATGGCTACTGACAAGGGGGCCTTGGCCACCAGAGCCACCGGCGCGAAGTCTTTGACCACACTGTAAGGCGTGGACTTCATGGTCATGGGTGCGGTGGTGAAAGTGGATGCATTGAACAGCAGCGTGTAGCCGTCGGCCGGAGCCTTGGCCACAATGTCGGCGCCGATGATGCCGTTGCCGCCCGGCTTGTTTTCAATGACGAAGGCCTGACCGGTTTGCTCGCTGAGCTTTTGCGCGAGCATGCGCCCGACGGTATCCAGAGTGCCGCCAGGCGGAAATGGAATGACCACCCGCACCGGCCGGGCCGGGTACGACTGGGCGAAGGCAGCTGGCAGCACGCCGCAAGCAAGTGCCAGGACGGCGGCTTTGATCAGGGTTTGGCGTTTGAGTTTCATGGTATGTCTCCTTTGGGTTTTTATCAGAACAAATCAACGCTTCAGCGTTTGAGCAGGCCCGCCTGCTGGACGGCGGCGCGCAAGGCGGCCACCTCTTTGGCGTTCGGTGCTTCGGTCGGCGGGCGCACGGTCGGGTCGGCCAGCACGCCGGCCAAATACATGCCGTACTTCATGCGCGCATGGGCTTCGCCGGTGGGCTCACCGCCGCCGTACACCGCATCTTTGAGCGGGGTGATGACGGCCTGAATGGCCATGGCCTTGTTCAGGTCACCGGCTTTGACGGCGTTCCACAAATCAATGATCAGCTGCGGAATGAAGGTGGCAAAGCCGACCAGTGCGCCGTCCACGCCCTGCACCATGGAAGCCAGCAGGTACTCGTCGTGGCAGGTCAGGATGGCCTTGGAATCGTCCGCTTCGCGCATGGCCTGAATGTCGCGGGCGTACTTGTTCATGTCGCGTTGCCCGACCTTGAAAGCTTGCACATAGGGCAGGCGCGCCAGATCGGCCAGCA
Source organism: uncultured Burkholderiales bacterium (assembly GCA_903941205.1). Classification (GTDB taxonomy): domain Bacteria; phylum Pseudomonadota; class Gammaproteobacteria; order Burkholderiales; family Burkholderiaceae_C; genus Polaromonas. The sequence goes on from CAJAOB010000006.1 coordinate 2,082, forward strand.
ACTGCGAAGAATAAGACGCGCGGGTCCAGGCCGGGTAGACGTGGCACACCAGGTCGCAATCGGGCGCGGCCTGGTGAATGGCCTCGAAATACTTCAGGGCATGGCCTGACGTGAATCCAAAGCGCAGCCAGTGGTGCGGCGGCATCACGTCCAGCGCCACCGCGCCCGCCGCCGCGGCGGCCCGGGCGTGCTCGGCAGCGTCGGCCAGGCCTTCGCAGACGATGGACGAGATCACCGGCATGCGGCCTTTGAGCTCGTCGGCGACGATGCGCGTGACTTCAGTGCGCTCTGCGGCGGTCAGCGAGAACACCTCGCCGGTGTGGCCGTTGGTCATGACCGCGACCACGCCCTCATGGCCGGCCAGCCAGGACGCCAGCTGGCGCAGCGCCGGCTCGTCGATCCGGTGGTCCGACGTGAACGGGCATGAAATGGCCGGGACAATGCCGCGGTAATTGGAGATGGAAGGCATGCGTTGGCTCCGGGGAAATCGGTGGGCGAGGGCGGTGTGATAGAAAGCCGGCATCTTCCATCGCAGGCGCTCTGCCGTCTAATACTCGAAATGCATACAACTATCTCCGGCTGAACATGGGCCCCGGCAACCGACCCCTTGACATGCAATGGCTGGAGGATTTTCTGGCCCTGGCCGAGAGCGGCAATTTTTCCCGCGCAGCGCAAGCCCGCGCCATCGCCCAGCCTGCGTTCAGCCGCCATATCCGCTCGCTGGAGGAATGGGTGGGCGTTGACCTGTTTGACCGCACGGCCCATCCGGCCGAATTGACGCCGGCCGGCAAGCGCTTTCTGCCGCTGCTGGCGCAAGTGCTGGCTGATCTGGAAGCTGCGCGGATCAAGGCCCGGGCCGCCCACGACCAGGCCGCTGCCAGCCTGCGGTTTGCGGCCACCCACGTCCTGTCAATCTACTTTTTTCCGACCTGGCTGGCCGGGCTGGAGCAAAAGTTGCGCCTGGGGCCCGTGCAAACCATGTCCGACAGTTCCCAGGCTTGCGAAGACCTGATGCTGCAAAGGCGGGTTCAGTTCATGCTTTGCTATGCCCACGCTGACGTGCCCGGGCGGCTGGATGAAGGTCAATATCCCATGCTTTGCCTGGGCGCCGACTCGCTGGTGCCCGTTTCGGCGCCCGACAAGTCGGGCCGGCCCCTGCATGTGCTGGGGCGGGGCGATATCCTGCCCGTGCTGGGCTATAGCGAGGCGTCCGGGTTGGGTCGAATTTTGCGCAACCGGCTGCGCGGCCTGTCCGGCGAGGGGGGTGGCGCTGCTGTCGTGGCCGGCATGTCAATGGTTTTCACAGCGCACAACGGGGTCTTGCTGAAAACCATGGCGCTGGAAGGGCGCGGCATCAGCTGGCTTCCGCGGCAACTGATCGCCGAAGAGCTAAGCAAAGGCCTTCTGCTCGAGTCGGGCGGTGCCGAATGGCAGATACCGCTGGAGATCCGCCTTTATCGGCAGTCCGCCGACATGGCTGCTGTTGCCGAGGCAGTCTGGGCCTTGTGTGCCGGGGCGTGATGGCCGGGAAGTCCTGAAGCTGGTCTGGCGCCCGCCCCGCTCTGCGCCCGTGAAGTGAATGTGCGTCCCGTCCTTCTGGCCTCGCTTCAAGCGGCGTTGATCTATCGCGCCTGAGGAGGGTTTTGCCGGTCCCGTCAGAGCCACGCCCCAAGCGCCGTTCGCCGCTACCATGGAGCGTCGTGTCATGGTAGTTTCCTCGTTATCAATGCCAACCCAGAAAGCTTTTCGGACGCTCGGATGAATCCTTCGCCGCCACCTCTGCCCTGGCTTGGCGTTGGCGAAGCTTTTCCGGATTTGGCCTGTGCCTGGGGTGATAACGAGCCCGCACCGGGCTTGCTCGCTGCGGGCGGGGCCCTGGATGTTGAAACCCTGGTTCGAGCTTACCGTCAGGGTGTTTTTCCGTGGTTCAGCCTCGGCCAGCCGATCTTGTGGTGGAGTCCGGACCCCCGGATGATCTTGGCGATGTCCCGTTTCAAACTGCACCGCTCCTTGAGAAAAACGCTGCTGCGCTTTATCTCCAGGCCCGGCGCCAGCGTTCGCTTTGACACGGCGTTTTCGCGGGTGATTGAAGCTTGCGCCAGCACGCCGCGCGACGGACAACCGGGCACCTGGATCGTGCCCGAGATGATCGCCGCCTACACCGAACTGCACCGGGCGGGTCATGCGCACAGCGTCGAAACCTGGGTTGACGGGGAACTTGTAGGCGGTCTTTACTGCGTTAACCTCGGCGGCATGGTGTTTGGCGAATCCATGTTTGCGCATCGGAGTGACGCGTCAAAAATCGCTCTGGCTGCCTTGGTGGCGTTCTGTAGATCCAAGGGTATCGGCATGATTGATTGTCAGCAAAACACCCGGCATCTGGCTTCCTTGGGTGCCGAAGAAATGCAGCGCAGCGACTTCGCGATTCAGGTCGGTCAAGCCTGCCGGCGCACGGCTCCCAACTGGGTTTTTGACGTTTTATACTGGAATGAGATCATCGACAGTCTTCCTGTGACGCACCTTCCGTGACGGATCTCCACGACCTGCCGCTGCAAGCCCTGCAGTTTTATGCCACCGCACCGTACCCTTGCAGCTATTTGCCCGGGCGTCAGGCGCGCTCACAAGTGGCCGCCCCGAGCTACCTGATCCATAACGACGCCTACTCCGACCTGGTGAGCAATGGTTTCAGGCGCAGCGGAATGTTCACGTACCGACCTTACTGTGATGGTTGTCAGGCCTGCATTCCGCTCAGGGTGCTGGTCAATGACTTCAAGCCTGACCGCAGCATGCGCCGAGCCTGGCAACGGCACGCGGGTCTGCAAGCGCGCGTGCTCAGCCTGAGCTTCATGCCGGAGCATTACGCGCTTTACCTGCGCTACCAAAACGCACGCCACGCGGGCGGCGGCATGGATCAGGACAGCATCGACCAGTACACGCAGTTCCTGCTGCAAAGCCGTGTCAATTCGCGCCTGGTCGAGTTCCGCGACACATTGCACAACGGCGAAACCGGCGCACTGCGGATGGTGTCTATCCTTGACGTCCTGAACGACGGAATTTCTGCGGTCTACACCTTCTATGAACCTGATGCCAAGGCCAGTTACGGCAGCTATAGCGTGCTCTGGCAAATAGCCCAGGCGCGCCAATTAGGTCTTCCTCACGTCTATCTCGGTTATTGGATCGCCCAGAGCGGCAAGATGAGTTACAAGGCGCGCTTCAAGCCTCACGAGATCCGGGTCGACGGCGAATGGTTGCGACAGGCTTGATTTTTTTCGTGAATTTAAATTTCACAAAGTAAAATCTGTCTGAAAGGCTGCAACATGAAAAACTCTGAGTCCAGCGCGCCAGCCGCTCCAACAGTTCAGGTTATCGAGCGGATGTTTGCGCTGCTTGAAATTCTTGCCTCTCGGGAAGAAGCCATGTCGCTCAAGGAAATCAGCGAAAAATCGGGCCTGCATCCTTCGACAACGCACCGCATCCTGAACGACTTGGCGACCGGGCGCTTCGTTGAGCGACCTGTGGCGGGAAGTTACCGTCTCGGCATGCGGCTGCTCGAACTGGGCAATCTGGTCAAGGCTCGCCTGAGTGTTCGGGACGCCGCCCTTGTTCCGATGCGCGATCTGCATAAGTTGACCCAGCAACCGGTCAACCTGAGCATGCGTCAGGGTGACGAAATTGTGTACGTCGAGCGCGCCTACAGTGAACGGTCAGGGATGCAGGTTGTCAGGGCCATCGGCGGTCGAGCGCCCCTGCATCTGACCTCGGTCGGCAAGCTGTTCCTGGCTTTTGATGACCCGCAGCGTTTGAGAAGCTACGCAACAAGGACCGGTCTTCCCGGTCAGACCCGAAACAGCATCACGGTGCTGGGAACGCTGGAGCGGGAGCTGTCCAAAGTCAGGCAATACCGGATCGCCAGGGATAACGAAGAGTTGGAACTGGGCGTGCGCTGCATGGCCGCCGGAATCTACGATGATCAAAACAAGTTGATTGCCGGCCTGTCCATCTCGGCGCCCGCAGACAGGCTCGATGAAAGCTGGCTACCCAAGCTGCAAGCCACGGCGCGAGAAATTTCCACCGCCCTGGGTTGCAGTGCCCAAGACAAGAGCTTTTAGTCCAGCCTCCGGCTGTCTGCCTCCGCCGCTGGGGCCGGATCTGCGTTAGTTTGGTAACAAAACAAGATCTCTGGAGAATTTGTTCGTCCATCGGGGGGCCTGTGCCGGGTTTTACCGGTCATCGGCCCATAGTTAGCCATCCACCGTCTTGCTGGGGTCGACCGCTTTTACTTTTTGCACAGCGACGCCGCCTGATTCAACCCACCGACGTACCCGCTCTGCGTCACCCAGGCGGCTGAGTTTGCCAGCCGAATCCAGAAAAACCATGATCAGCTTGCGGCCGGCAATTTTGGTTTGCATCACAAGGCATTGACCGGCTTCCGAGATGTAGCCCGTCTTTTGCAGACCGATGTCCCAAGATGGGTTCTTCACCAGTCGGTTGGTGTTGTTGAACTGCAAGGTTTTGCGTCCGACCGCCACCTGATAGCCTGCTGATGTGGAGAACTCGCGCAAAGTGGGATCAGCATGGGCCGCATTGACCAAGGTTGCCAGATCTTTCGCACTGGATTGGTTCTTGCTGGACAGGCCAGTCGGTTCGACATAACGCGTGGCAGCCATGCCCAGCATCTGAGCCTTCGCATTCATGAGAGCGACAAAAGCTGCAAGACCGCCTGGGAAAGTTCTTCCCAAGGCATGGGCAGCCCGGTTTTCACTCGACATCAGCGCGAGATGCAGCAACTCGCCCCGCGTCAATGTTGTCCCAACCCGCAAGCGAGAGCTACTGCCTTTTTCGGTGTCAACGTCATCCTGAGTCAGCGTGAGCATTTCATCCATAGGCAAGTCCGCCTGGCTGATGATCACACCCGTCATCAGTTTGGTAATGGAGGCGATGGGCAGTACCGCCTGGTCGTTTTTACTCACCAGAACTTCATGTGTTTCCTGGTCAATGACCAGAGCGACGCTGGATTTGAGCGAAAGCGGATCAAGTACGCCATGAAGGCCTGCGATGTGACCGAAAGACGGTTTGGGCGGCGCTGAAACCCTGAGCGTAGCGGGCTTGACACCCCTTGCTTTGACTACTTTGCGAGTTCCGTCTGAGGTGCCGATGGGTTTGGCGACTCGTGAATTCTTCTGGGTTTGTGGCCTGTCTGTTGCCGCATGAATCCAGGAAAGTCCAAACATGGCTACAAGGATTACGCCAAGCCGGATCGCCCGCAGGTTTTTCCAAAAGACCAGAGTTGCAAATTGCATTGCGTTTGCGTGGGGTGATGGAGATCGTTTCAAAGTGGTCGGAGTGTATCTAAATACAAAAAAGTACGCAATATCAAAAACTTACGTGAGTTTTTTGATGTGAAACGCTGGCCTCGCGGCGACGCGTTCCGTCAGCGCTGGTTCGGGCGCGACCTCGGGTCGTACGCACTGTGCCCCACGGGGATCAGCCCTGCGCGGGAACCCTGTCGGCCTTGCTATGCAGCTTGCTCAGGGCGCTGAGATACGCCTTGGCCGAGGCCACGACGATATCGGGATCGGCTCCAACGCCGTTCACGATGCGTCCGCTGTTTTGCAGGCGAACTGTGACTTCGCCCTGGCTTTCAGTCGACCCGCTGATCGCGTTGACCGAATAAAGCACCATCTCAGCGCCACTATTGACATGTGTCTCAATGGCTTTGAGCGATGCATCTACCGGGCCGTTGCCATCCGAGTGGCCTTTGACTTCCTTGCCATTGACCGTGAAGACCACACTGGCGTGTGGACGCTCGCCGGTTTCGCTGTGCTGCGACAAGGAAACGAAGCCGTATTGCTCGCGTTCTTGCAACACGCTTTCATCGCTGACCAGCGCCAGGATGTCCTCATCAAAAATCTCGCTCTTGCGGTCGGCCAGTTCCTTGAACTTGGCAAAGGCTGCGTTGATGTCGGTCTCGCTTTCCATCTGCACGCCCAGGTCCAGCAGGCGCTGCTTGAAGGCGTTGCGGCCGCTGAGCTTGCCCAGCACCATCTTGCTGGCGCTCCAGCCCACGTCCTCGGCACGCATGATCTCGTAGGTCTCGCGCGCCTTGAGCATGCCGTCCTGGTGGATGCCGGACGCATGGGCGAACGCGTTGGCACCGACCACGGCCTTGTTTGGCTGAACCACAAAACCGGTGGTCTGACTGACCATGCGGCTTGCTGCCACGATGTGCAGCGGATCGATGTTCATGTCGAGGCCGAAATAATCCCGACGTGTTTTCACGGCCATGACGATCTCTTCGAGCGAGCAATTGCCCGCCCGTTCGCCAAGGCCGTTGATCGTGCATTCGACCTGACGCGCGCCGCCGATTTTCACGCCGGCCAGCGAATTGGCGACCGCCATGCCCAGGTCATTGTGGCAATGGACCGACCAGATCGCCTTGTCGCTGTTGGGCACGCGCTCGCGCAGCGTCTTGATGAAGTTGCCGTACAGCTCGGGCACGGCGTATCCGACGGTATCGGGCACATTGATGGTGGTCGCGCCTTCCTTGATCACGGCTTCGAGCACCCGGCACAGGTAGTCCACGTCGCTGCGGTAGCCGTCTTCCGGGCTGAACTCCACGTCCGCCACCAGATTGCGTGCAAAGCGCACCGAGAGCTTGGCTTGCTCAAGTACCTGCTCGGGCGACATGCGCAGTTTTTTCTCCATGTGCAGCGCGCTGGTCGCAATGAAGGTGTGGATGCGCGCGGACCTGGCGCCCTTCAGGGCTTCGGCAGCCCGCGAAATATCCCGGTCGTTGGCACGCGACAGCGAGCAGATGGTGGAATCCTTGATGGCATTGGCAATCGCTTGCACGGCCTCGAAATCACCGTTCGAGCTGGCTGCAAAACCCGCCTCTATCACGTCGACCTTCAGGCGCTCGAGCTGGCGCGCAATGCGCAGTTTTTCGTCCCGTGTCATGGAGGCACCGGGCGACTGCTCGCCATCGCGCAAGGTGGTGTCAAAAATGATCAATTTATCGGTCATGCGGATCTCCGGGTGGCGTTGGGACAAATCGAGGCGGCTGGCCGAAGGCGGGGGCCGCGTTGGCGGTGAGGCTGTTAACCCTCTATGGTAGCGCTGTGCGCCTGCTTGCCCTGCATCGCCTGGCTGCGTTGCAGCCCCGAGACGATGGCCTTGAGCGACGCGGAAACAATGTTGCTGTCCATTCCTACGCCAAACAGGGTTTGATCATTGATGCGCATCTCCAGATACGCCACAGCCTGCGCGCTCGCACCGGCGCCAATGGCATGCTCGTGGTAGTCCAGCACGCGAACCACATGCCCTGTCGCAGCGGCCAGACCCGCAACAAAAGCGTCTATCGGCCCGGTTCCCGTGCCTCGAACCGCGTGCATGTTCGCACCCAGCCGCACCTCGGCCTTGATGCTGAAAAGCTTGGCTCCGGCCTGCGTGCTTTCTTCGATCACCAAGCCCTCGGGCGCCACCACGGTCTGCACGCCGTAGGTGGCTTGAAACAGGGCCCACAGGTCTTGCGCCGTGAGTTCCTTGCCGCTGGCATCCATGACGCTTTGCACGACCTGGCTGAACTCGATTTGCAGACGGCGCGGCAATTCCAGGCCGAATTCGTTCTCAAGCAGGTAAGCGATCCCGCCCTTGCCGGACTGGCTGTTGACGCGGATCACGGCTTCATAGCTGCGCCCGAGGTCCTTGGGATCAATCGGCAGGTAGGGCATGTCCCAGATATCGCCCTCGCGGCGCGCGGCGAAAGCCTTTTTGATGGCGTCCTGGTGCGAGCCCGAAAAAGAGGTGTAAACCAGATCGCCGGCATAGGGGTGGCGCGGATGCACTGGCAACTGGTTGCAGTGCTCGACGGTGCGCCTGACTTCATCAATGTCCGAAAAATCAAGACCCGGCGCGACGCCCTGGGTGTAAAGATTGAGTGCGATGTTGACCAGATCGACATTGCCCGTGCGTTCGCCATTGCCAAACAGGCAGCCTTCAATCCGGTCGGCGCCAGCCATCAAGGCGAACTCACCCGCCGCCGTTCCGGTGCCGCGGTCGTTGTGCGGATGAACCGAAATCACGATGGCGTCGCGCCGTGCCAGATGCCGGTGCATCCATTCCATCATGTCAGCAAAGATGTTTGGCGTTGAGTGCTCCACTGTCGACGGCAGATTGATGATGCACTTGTGCTCGGGCGTGGGCTGCCACACCTCGGTCACGGCATCCACCACCCGTTTGGAAAACGCCAACTCTGTGCCCGACCACATTTCGGGCGAGTATTGAAAGGTCCAGCGTGTCGCTGGCTGTGCTGCGGCCAGTTGCTTGAACAATCGGGCGTTGACTGTGGCGAGCTGAACGATTTCATCTTCGTTCATGCCCAGCACCACGCGCCGCATGACAGGCGCCGTCGCGTTGTAAAGGTGCACGATCGCTTTGCGGGCCCCCTCAAGCGCTTCGAAAGTACGGCGAATCAGGGGCTCTCGAGCTTGGGTCAGGACCTGGATGGTCACGTCCTCGGGGATCAGATCCTCATCAATCAGGCGACGCAGAAAGTCGAACTCGGTCTGCGACGCGGACGGAAACCCCACCTCGATTTCCTTGAAGCCAATTTTTACCAGCATCTCGAACATCTTGAGCTTGCGAGGAATGTCCATGGGCTCAATCAGAGCCTGGTTGCCGTCGCGCAAGTCCACACTGCACCAGATCGGCGCGGCGGTCAGTACAGCGTCCGGCCAGGTGCGATCTCTCAAATGAACGGGAGTAAAGGCCTTGTATTTGCTGGAAGGGCTATTGAACATGGTTGTCTGGCTATGAAAAAGGGGAGGGTGCAAGATTGGAAACGGAAATGAAAAACGGCCCGTTGCTGATGCATACGGGCCGTTGAGGGATGAACGCGTGCGCTCTATCGTCTCCGCCCGAAGGGGGATAGCAACAGAGCTAGCAGGTTCATGTTCATGCAGGGAAATGTAGCACAGAAAAATCGGGTGCCAGAGCGAAAAAGAACAAGGCGGATGACCCAAGACGAATACGCACGGGACCGGGAACAGCTCACTTGTGCAAGCCCTGTTCATCGGGTTCATCGGTCGAGGTCGAAATCACGCTGGCCTGCAAACCCTTGGCTTTTCGCCAGCCGTAAAGCGCGTACCCGGAAAAACCATAGACCACAAAAAGGCCGAATATCACCGTCGGCGGGTCAATGTTGATCGCGGCAATGCCCAGAGCGATCAACACGATGACGACGAAGGGCACGCTGCGCTTGAGACTCACATCCTTGAAGCTGTAGAACGGTACGTTGGTCACCATGGTGAGTCCCGAGTACAGGGTCAGGGCGAACATGTACCAGCGCACATCCTCGCCCTTGACGCCAGCCTCGGTCATCAGCCAGATGAAGCCTGCGACCAGCGCAGCAGCGGCCGGCGAGGGCAGACCCTGAAAAAAGCTTTTGTCGACCACTGCGGTGTTGACGTTAAAACGCGCCAACCGCAATGCCGCGCATGCGCAGTACACAAAGGCGGCGATCCAACCCCAACGGCCCAGGCTGGTCAGCGCCCAGACGTAGGCGATCAGGGCTGGCGCCGCGCCAAACGACACCATGTCGGAGAGCGAGTCCATCTGCTCGCCAAAAGCGCTCTGCGTGTTCGTCATGCGCGCCACCCGGCCGTCCAGGCTGTCGAGCACCATGGCGCAAAACACACCGATGGCGGCTTGATCAAAGCGGCCATTCATGGCCATCACGATGGCGTAAAAGCCCCCGAACAAGGCCGCGAGCGTGAAAAGATTGGGCAAGATGTACAGACCCTTGCGGCGCTTGCGGGCCAGGGCGTCAGCCGGGGTTACTTCCGATTCATCAATGTCATGCATGGGGCACGCTCCAGGCGGAATCAACCGTCAGTTTGTCGGATGCGGTCGCATCAAAGCAGCCCGACAACCAACTGTGTTTATAGAAACCGCAGCAAAGCTTTGTCATGCGTCGAGGATACCAAACACCATGCTCCGCCTTGGTGGCTTCTGAATGACCAGAGGTTTTCGAGCCCCCGAAAAAAAAGCCGCGCAATCGCTTGCGCGGCCTGGCTTGATGAGAAGACTGGCCGCGCGGGGCCGGGCTGGCATCAGTTGCGGGTCTGGTCGACGAGCTTGTTTTTGGCGATCCAAGGCATCATTGCGCGCAGCTGAGCACCGACCACTTCAATGCTGTGGTCCGCCGTGTTGCGGCGACGCGCAGTCATGCTTGGGTAGTTGGTGCGGCCTTCAAGGATGAACATCTTGGCGTAGTCACCATTCTGGATGCGCTTGAGGGCGTTGCGCATGGCAGCGCGCGACTCTTCGTTAATGACTTCAGGACCGGTCACGTACTCGCCGTACTCGGCGTTGTTCGAGATCGAGTAGTTCATGTTGGCGATGCCGCCTTCATAGATCAGGTCAACGATCAGCTTGAGCTCGTGCAGACATTCGAAGTAAGCCATTTCAGGGGCGTAACCGGCTTCGACCAGGGTTTCGTAACCCATCTTGATCAGCTCGACAGCGCCGCCGCACAAGACGGCTTGCTCGCCGAACAGGTCGGTCTCAGTCTCTTCCTTGAAGTTGGTCTCGATGATGCCGGCTTTGCCGCCACCGTTGGCCATGGCGTAAGACAGGGCCAGGTCACGGGCCTTGCCGCTGCGGTCCTGATGGACAGCCACCAGATGCGGCACGCCGCCGCCCTGAGCATAGGTGCTGCGCACGGTGTGGCCAGGCGCCTTGGGGGCGACCATCCAGACGTCCAGGTCGGCACGCGGAACCACTTGGTTGTAGTGAATGTTGAAGCCATGGGCGAAAGCCAGCGAGCCGCCCTGCTTGATGTTCGGCTCCACGTTGTTGCGATAGACCTCGGAAATCTGCTCATCGGGCAGCAAGATCATGACCACATCGGCCGACTGGACCGCCTCATTGACCTCCCGCACGTTCAGACCGGCTTTGCCCACCTTGTCCCAGGAGGCGCCGCCCTTGCGCAACCCCACCACCACCTTCACGCCACTGTCGTTGAGGTTCTGGGCGTGGGCATGGCCCTGGCTGCCATAACCAATGATGGCCACGGTCTTGCCTTTGATCAGGCTCAGGTCACAGTCCTTGTCGTAGAAAACTTTCATGATTAATCTCCATTTAGGGGTGTTGCCGTTCGCCCTGAGCCTGTCGAAGGGCTCAAGCACCTTGCCTGGCGGCAAGGCCTCGACAGGCTCGGCCCGAACGGACGGGTGGCCGAGCCTTGCTGAAACTCAAACGCGCAGGATTCTCTCACCTCGACCAATGCCGCTGGCGCCCGTGCGCACCGTCTCCAAAATGGCACTGCGGTCGATCGCCTCCAGAAAAGCATCGTTCTTCGATTGGTCACC
>CAJAOB010000007.1 GCA_903941205.1 uncultured Burkholderiales bacterium
ACAAGCACGCAGCGCATCCTCACTCATCGTTTTTCATTCACCGCTCTTCATTCATCCATTCGCCGGAGGTTTCAACATGGACAACTCACCCACCCTGCAAAAGTCTGATGTCGCTGCCATCAAAACGTCCTTGCCGCTCGAATCGGCAGGCGCTGCGCTGGCCGGCAATACCGGCACCAATCTTGGCGCCGGCCGCATGGGCGTGAGCAGTGGCGAACATGCGCGCCATGTCGTGGACCGCGCCTCGGCCTCGGCCCATGAAACCGTTGATCGCCTGGCCAACCGGGCCAGCCGCTTGGCCGCCCAGCTGGACGAAAAAACCCAGCGCCTGACGCAAGCGCCGGTACGCGCCTGGGAATATTCCAAGAATTCAGTGCAAGCCTATCCGGTGCAAGCGGTGGCTTTGTCGCTGGCAACGGGCTTGCTGGTGGGCTGGTTGGCCGCATCGCGCTCGGCGCATCGCACCAACGATTGACTTGCCTGCGGGCCGTGCCGGGCGACGTGGTGACGGCCCCCGTGGCCGGCTGTGGCAGGCAGGACACGCCTGCTGCGTTGACCTCAGGCGTGCAGGTTTTTCACCAGCACCTGGCTTTTGCGGTTGACGTTGTACTTGCGCTTGCGGGCTTCGGGCAGCCAGTCCAGCTCGACCGGCTTGAAGCCACGTTTCAAGAACCAATGCATGGTGCGCGTGGTCAGCACAAAAATGCTTTGCAGGCCTTGGGCGCGCGCACGCTGTTCGATGCGCTTGAGAATGCGCTCCCCGTCGCCCTGGCTTTGCGAATGCGGCGACACCGTGAGCGCTGCCATTTCGCCGGTTTTGGACTCCGGGTACGGGTAAAGCGCGGCGCAGCCAAAGATCACGCCGTCATGCTCGATCACCGTGTATTGGCCGGCGTCGCGTTCAATCTCGGTGCGGTCCCGCTTGACCAGCGTGCCGTCTTTTTCAAACGGCTCGATCAATTGCAAAATGCCGCCCACGTCATCAATGCTTGCTTCGCGCAGGCTTTCGAGCTTTTCATCAATCACCATGGTGCCGATGCCGTCGTGCACATAAACCTCCAGCAGCAGCGAACCGTCGGTGGCAAAGGGCAGGATATGGCTGCGCTCCACGCCATGCTGGCAGGCTTTGACGCAATGCTGCAGGTAAAACGCCGTGTCGCTGGGATGCTGCGGGCTGGGCAATTCGGCCAGCAGCTGCCGGGCGGCGGCCAGCGGAAGTTCGGTGTCGATCGGGTTGTCGTCGCTTTCGGGCTCGGTGGGCTCAATGCGGATGCCCGGAATCTCGGTCAGAAAAATCAGCTTGTCGGCCTGCAACTCGATGGCCACGCTGGTGGCCACTTCTTCCATCGTCAGGTTGAAGGCTTCGCCCGTGGGTGAAAAACCAAACGGCGACAGCAACACCATGGCGCCGAAATCGAGCGTGTGCTGAATGCCGGCCGTGTCGACCTTGCGCACCAGACCCGAATGCTTGAAATCCACTCCGTCAACAATGCCGACGGGCCTCGCCGTGATGAAGTTGCCCGAAATCACGCGCACCGTCGAGCCGGCCATGGGCGTGTTCGGCAGGCCCTGGCTGAAAGCGGCCTCAATTTCGTAACGCAGCTGGCCGGCGGCTTCTTGCGCGCAGTCCAGCGCCACGGAGTCGGTGATGCGCATGCCGTGCGAGTACTGCGCCTGGTGGCCCTTGGCTTCCAGCTGCTCGTTGACCTGCGGCCGAAACCCGTGCACCAGCACGATCTTCACGCCCATGCTCTGGATCAGCGCCAGGTCTTGCGCAATGTGCCCGAGCTTGCCGGCGGCAATCGCTTCGCCCGCCATGCCGACCACAAAGGTCTTGCCGCGATGCAGGTGGATGTACGGCGCCACCGAGCGAAACCAGGGCACAAAGGTAAAATTGAAAACGGCTGACATGGCTTCTTTGTATGGGGGGCTTTGCGTTCAAGGCCTTTTATAGATTTTCACCTAAGTTGCCCGCTTGTCCGCCATTTCACCTCCTGCCCTGACCATCGAGTTCCCCGAATCGCTGCCCGTGTCGGGCAAGCGTGACGAAATCACCGCTGCGATTGCCGCCCACCAGGTCGTCATCGTCTGCGGCGAAACCGGCTCCGGCAAGACCACCCAGCTGCCCAAGATCCTCTTGGCCATGGGCCGCGGCAAGCTCAATTACCCCGGCGGGCGCGGCCCCCTGATCGGCCACACACAGCCGCGGCGCATTGCGGCCTCGAGCGTGGCCAAGCGCATCGCTGAAGAACTCAAGACGCCGCTGGGCGACGTGGTTGGCTACAAGGTGCGCTTTCAGGACCGCCTGAGCCGCGACGCCTCGGTCAAGCTCATGACCGACGGCATCTTGCTGGCCGAAACCCAGACCGACCCCCTGCTGCGGGCCTATGACAGCATCATCATCGACGAGGCCCACGAACGCAGCCTGAACATCGACTTTTTGCTCGGCTACCTGCGCCAGCTGC
>CAJAOB010000008.1 GCA_903941205.1 uncultured Burkholderiales bacterium
CTGGGACTGGGCGGGCGACTTCTCGCAGGACGGCACCATCTACAACATCTACAACCAGGGTGACCACGCGCAGTTGCTGGTGGATCAAGACATCCAGTTCGGGCCGCTGCCATAAAAGCAAGCACTGGCCGTGCTTCAGGCTGATTGAAGCGGATGTCGCCCTTTAGCGGGCGGCATCTCTGGTGAGGGCTTTCGGCAATGGCGTGGCGCAAAAATGACGGCGCCGGGTCGGTACGGCGACTCTTTTTCGTCATCCTCGCGACGCCTGCCCTGGACCAGATTGAGGGCGGGGATGGATTCCTGCCTGCGCAGGAATGACGGTGCGGGGGCGAATGCAGGTGCGGGCGCAGATGACGGCGCGGGTGGGCGTGATAGCGGGCGTGGTCCCGTCGCAGGCTTGCGCAGCGAGCAGTTCGTTTTTGTCATCCTCGCGACGCCTGCCCTGGACCAGATTGGGGGCGGGGATGGATTCCTGCCTGCGCAGGAATGACGGTGCGGGGGCGAATGCAGGTGCGGGCGCAGGAATGACGCCATGTGTTGTTGATCACGCCTGCCGCTTCGGTGCGCCGGGCCGGGCGGCACAGTGGCGAATGTCATGTGATGACCCGGGTAGGCGCCCTGGTTCACCAGCGCCCACGCAGAGCAGCAAAAGGCCCGATCGATCAGGCCTTTTTTGTGCCCCCCGCGTGGCAGGGGCTCAAGTCAAAACACGCCGGCGGCGCCGGCTTAATCGACCGTGACCTTGCCGTCCTTGACGATCTTGGCCATGGCGGGGATTTCGGTCTTGAACCAGTTCGAGAACTGCTCGGGCGTCATGGCGCTCGGCTCGGCGCCCAGGGTGGCCAGCCGCTCCTTGATGTCTGGCAGCGCGACGATTCTTGCGACTTCTGCGTTGAGCTTGTCGGCAATGGCCTTGGGCGTGCCGGCCGGGGCCAGCAGGCCTTGCCAGCTGCCGGTCAAAAAGCCCGGCAAGGTTTCGCTCACCGTCGGCACGTCGCCGAGCTGGCCGTTGCGCTTGGCGCTGGAAACCGCCAGCAGTTTGAGCTTGCCGGATTTGACATGCGGGTAGGTGGCGACCATGCCGTTGAAGGTCACGTCAACCTGCCCGCCGATCAGATCGGTGATGGCTTGCGCGCCGCCCTTGTAGGGCACGTAACCCCAGTCGATACCGGTTTTTTGGGCAAAGATCACGCCGGCCAGATGCGGCGCGCTGCCCATGCCTGCAGCGGCCGCGAAATTGACCTTGCCGTTTTGGGCTTTGGCGTAGGCGACGAGTTCAGCCACCGAGTTGGCAGGCACTTTGGAACTGACCACCAGCAGGTGGGGCGAGTAGCCGACCATGGCCACCGGGGTGAAGTCGGTCAGCACGTTGAAGGGCAGCTTGTACAGCGAGGGGCTGATGGCGAGGTTGCCGACGTCCATCAGCACCAGGGTGTAGCCGTCTGGCGCCGACTTGGCCACGGCATCGGCGCCCAGGTTGCCGTTGGAGCCTGGTCGGTTTTCAACGACGACGGGCTGGCCCCAGGCCTCGCCCATCTTTTGGCCGACCAGCCGCGCCAGCACGTCAGAAGTGCCGCCAGCCGGAAAGGGCACCACGATCTTGATGGGTTTGGCAGGGTAAGCGCCGCCCGCCCCTTGCGCCATGACCATGGGGGAGGCGCAGACCAGCGCGGCGCCCAGGCTTGTCAGAATTTTTTTATACATGAGAGAGTTGATCCAGGGGTTGGTTGAGGGGTTAATTAAGGGATTGATTCAGAACGTGGATTACCGAAGCTCGAATATTCGGCAAGCCGTACCGGACAAAAATAAAAGCAGCCACGAACGCCTTGCAGGGGCGTCCGGGGCGGCGCAACAAGCCGAAGCGCTGTGCCTTTAAACCGCCGCCAGGGCTTGCGTCAGGTCGTCAAGCAAGTCGTCAATGTGCTCAATGCCCAGGGACAGGCGAACCATGTCGGGCTTGACGCCGGCTTTGGCCAGCTCCGCCGGGTTGAGCTGGCGGTGCGTGGTGGAGGCCGGGTGACAGGCCAGCGACTTGGCGTCGCCAATGTTGACCAGGCGCGTGAAGAGCTTGAGCGCGTCTTGAAACCGGGCGCCGGCTTCGAGGCTGTCTGCGGCTTTGAGGCCAAAGCTGATGATGCCCGAGGCACGCCCGGCCATGTATTTCTGCGCCAGGGCGTGGTCGGCATGGTTGCTCAGGCCGGCGTAATTGACCCAGCCCACCTTGGGATGGTTTTGCAGGAACTGCGCCACCTTGATCGCGTTGTCGCAAATCCGGTCCATGCGCAAAGCCAGTGTTTCAATGCCTTGCAGCAACTGAAAAGCCGCCATGGCGCTCAGGGCCGCGCCCATGTTGCGCAGCGGCACCACGCGGGCGCGTCCGATGTAGGCGGCGGGGCCCAGCGCTTCGGTGTAGACCACACCGTGGTAGCTGACATCGGGCTCGTTCAGTCGCTTGAATTTTTCCTTGTGCTCGGCCCACGGAAATTTGCCGGAGTCAACAATGGCGCCGCCGATCGTGGTGCCGTGGCCGCCCAGGTACTTGGTGAGGGAATGGACCACGATGTCGGCGCCGTGTTCAAACGGGCGGCACAGGTAAGGGCTGGCCACGGTGTTGTCGACAATCAGCGGCACGCCATGGGCATGGGCGATCTCGGCCAGCGCGGCGATGTCGGTGACGTTGCCCAGCGGGTTGCCGATGGTTTCGCAGTAAACAGCTTTGGTTCGGGCATCGATCAGGCCGGCAAAAGAAGCGGCGTCGCGGCCGTCGGCAAAGCGGACTTCAAGGCCCATTTGCGGAAAAGTATGGGCAAACAGGTTGTAGGTGCCGCCATAAAGCGTGGACGCCGACACGATGTTGTCGCCCGCTTCGGTGATGGTCTGAATGGCGTAAGAAATAGCCGACATGCCCGATGCCACGGCCAAGGCACCAATGCCGCCTTCAAGTGCCGCCACGCGGGCTTCCAGCACGCCATTGGTCGGGTTCATGATGCGGCTGTAAATATTGCCCGCCACCTTGAGGTCAAACAAGTCGGCGCCGTGCTGGGTGTTGTCAAACGCGAAGGCGACCGTCTGATAGATCGGCACTGCCACGGCTTTGGTGCTGGGGTCGGGCGTGTAGCCGGCGTGAACGGCGAGGGTTTCGATTTTCATGGGATGTCTCTCTTATAAAAAAAAGACATCGTACTTGAGGCGCTGGCGCTTGCGACAAGAAGCGCTGCAAATAACGCGCCTTCAAGCGTCCCGCCGGAGCGCGCTCAGGCCCCGGCTGAATCAGGCGCTTTGCGGGAAGCGAGGTAGATGCCCGGCAAGATCAGCGCAGCGCCCATGACATGGTGCCAGCCCATGGATTCACCGAGCACCACCCAGGCGGCCATGCCGCCGTACAAAGGGCTCAGGTACAAGCTGGTGGCGACCCGGCTGGCGCCCAGCACTTTTTGGCAAAAGCCATAAGCCCAGTAAGCGCCAATGCCGGGCACCAAAGCGGCGATCACCACCAGCCAGCCGGCCTTAGCACTCCAGGCCGGCGTACCGGCCCGCTGCAATTCCCAAACAGCGAAAGGCAGGAGCACCAGCACACCGCCCATGCAAATCGCTGCCAGGCGCGCCGTGGCACCCAGCGGGCTGAACCACTTTTTTTGCAGCAGGGCGTAGCCGGCCCAGGAGATCATGGCCAGCACCATCCAGCCGTCGCCCGAGGTCCATTGGACCTGCGAGAGCGACATCCATTCACCTTTGACCACCACATGAAAGACGCCCGACATGGCGATGACCACGCCCAGGCCCTGGCGCCAGGAAAAGCGCTCACCCAGCCAGAGCACCGCACCGAGCGCAATCAGCACGGGCGAGGCGGCGTAGATCAGGGCGATGTTCATGGCGGTGGTGGTTTGCGCGCCTTTGTAGACCCAGGCGCCGCAAATCAGCATGCCCAGGGAGCCGAGCGCCAGGTACTGCCCGCCGGCCTGCAAGGTGCTGCGCCGCTCGCGCCAGAGTTCCTTGCGGGCCATGAAAGTCAGGATCAAGCCGGCCAGGGCCCAGCGGCCAAAAGCCAGCATGTGCGGCTCGATCACCCCGGGAGCGGAGCGGGCCACAAGGTAGTTGACGGACCAGAGGGCCGGTGTGATCCACAAAAGAGTCAACGCCAGGGGCTGCAGGGATAAGGACTGTGCTTGCGAAATCATTGGGCGCCATTGTGCAGCAGCGCTTTTTCGCAAGCAGTGGCATAGAGGCCGCGACCGCGCTGCGCAGGCGCATGTTACGCATGTTCCGCGCGCTGCCTTGTTTCGCGTGCAAGGCAGCAAGGCGCGAATGTCGGAACAGTCGGTTGTGTCGGCTGTGTCGGCGCCGCGAGCTGCGTGGCGCCCCCCCGGTGCGGCAGGCCCCTCCTCCCCTTCTCCCCTTCTCC
>CAJAOB010000009.1 GCA_903941205.1 uncultured Burkholderiales bacterium
CATCATAACCCACTGGCTGCGATGTCCAGTTACGATCAGCGTATCCGACGTGCGATCAACTACATCGAGCGCAACCTCGCCCGGAAAGTCACGCTCGCTGATGTCGCCACCGCCGTCGGCCTTTCCACATCGCGCCTAGCACATCTCTTTCGCGAGCAATCCGGCCAAACGCCGCAGCAGCATCTCGAGGGCCTCCGAATGCAGCGTGCCACAGAACTGCTCAAGAGGACTGGCTTGAGCATCAAGCTGATCGCGGATTCGGTTGGTTTCGACAGCCAGTTCTATTTCTCGCAACGTTTCAAGGCTCGGACTGGCCAAAGTCCGAGAGACTTTCGCTCCAGTGCCAAAAGCAGAACGGATGCTGGGTCACCGTGATATTGCAGCCCTGAACCTTGGTTGTGGGCCATAGGGCGGTGCTCCCCTAACAGCATTTTTGCCCGGATAGGGCAACCGCCCAAGCTGTATTTAGATTTTAAAAAGACAATTTTCGGTTGAGCAGCAGGGCAGTCTTCAGCTTTCACCGAAGTGATGGACCCGCACGTCTGACGCGCGATGCACTGCTTCGATCAGGCTGCGGGTGTAGGGATGCTCGGGGGTCGAACAGACCGTCCGCGCGGGGCCTTCCTCTACGATCCGGCCCCGATGCAGCACCGCCACCCGGTCGCAAAGGGCTGCCACCACCGCAAGGTCGTGGGCGACGAACAGGCAGGATGTGCCGCGGGCATGACAAAGGTCATGGATCAGGGCAAGGACACTCGCCTGTACAGAGACGTCCAGCGCAGAGGTCACCTCGTCGCACAGGATCACGTCCGGCTCGGCTGCAAAGGCACGTGCCAGCGCGACCCTCTGGCGTTCGCCGCCTGATAGCTGGGCTGGACGTCGGCCCAGATGAGCGGGGTCCAGCCTAACATCAGCAATCAGGCGGCGCGCGCGGGTCTCAACCTCGGTCGGGCCGGCGTTGAAGTAAAGACGCAAGGGCTGTGCGAGGATCTCGCGCACCGTATGGCGGGGGTTGAGCGAGGCGTCAGGGTTCTGGAACACTACTTGTAGCCGGCGCAAAGCGGTCCGATCGCGCTCGGTGACACGGGCGGGCAGATTTGTACCGTCCAGTGTGATGCTGCCGGCGCTGGGGGGCCAGAGGCCAGCGATGGCGCGCAGGATGGTGGATTTACCACTGCCAGATTCGCCGACCAGCCCCAGAATCTCGCCTTTTGCCAAGGTCAGCGAAATGCCAGCCACGACAGGGTCTGGCAGGCTGCGCCGCGTGAGCCGTGAAAGAAGTGATGCTCGCCGATATTGCACGACAAGACCGCGCACGGCGATGACTGGGGCTCCAGCTTCTTGCGCAACCATGGGGTCGGGCATCTCGGTCGGGGCAAGCGGCCCATGATCCGGTGCGTGGCAGGCGATGCGGCCACCCTCTTTCAGGGGCGACAATGCGGGCTCCTCTTCGCAGGCAGCATGGGCGCGGCTACAACGGGTGGCGAAGGCGCAGCCTTGACCTGTCTCCCCTGGTGGCGGTGGGCTGCCGTGGATCGATGGCGGCAGTCCCGGGCTTTCGATCCGCGGTACCGAGGCCATAAGCGCCCGGGCATAAGGATGGGCTGGCCGCGTCAACAGGTCGGCTGTAAGTCGATCTTCAACGATGCGGCCACCATACATGACTGCCACCCGGGCGGTCAGTCGGGCCAGAACGCCAATATCGTGGCTGACGCAGACCATCGCCATCCCGGTCTCGCGTCGCAGTTCGTCCAATAAGTCCAGAATTCCAGCCTGAGTGGTGACATCGAGGCCTGTCGTGGGTTCGTCGAGCAGCAAGAGTTTCGGCCCGCACGCGAGCGCCATCGCAATAGCCACCCGTTGCATTTGCCCACCTGACAATTCGTGCGGATAACGTGCGCCAATCTGGTC
>CAJAOB010000010.1 GCA_903941205.1 uncultured Burkholderiales bacterium
CGCGGCCATGGCTTCGCTCTACAGCGATCAGCTCAGCGCGCAGCAGGTCGCAGCGCTGCATCAGACCTTGTTTGCGCCGCTGGGCGACGCTTGCCGGTCGGTGGACAGTTTTGTTCGACCGCCGCTGGCGGGGCGGCGTGTGCGCCTGGGCATCGTCTCGGCAGATTTTCATCATCAGCACCCGGTCAATATCTTCATGCAGCCGGTGCTGCGCGAACTGGACCGGGACCGCTTCGAGGTGTTTATTTACTTCACGGGCGTCAACTACGACGATCACACGCGGCTGGCGCAGCAACGGGCAGCGCACTGGGTGGAAGTCAGCGCGCTCAACGATGCACAACTGGCCAGACGCGTGGACAGCGACGGTATTGACCTGCTGCTTGATCTGGCCGGCCATACCGGCCAGCAGCGCATGAGCGTGTTTGCCAGGCGCGCCGCACCTGTGCAGGCCAGTTACCTGGGTTATCCGGGCTCTACCGGCGTGCCCAACATGGATTGGCTGATCGGCGACCAGATCGTGACGCCACCCGAGGGTGATCCTCTGTGCTCGGAGCGCGTGGCACGTCTGCCCGGCGTGGTGTTTTGTTTTGCGCCCGAAGACGATTACCCCAGCCCGACCTTCGCGCCCGCCTGGGCCGATCGCCCGCTGACTTTTGGCTCCTTCAACACCTTGCCCAAACTCACCGCGCGCACCCTGAGCCTCTGGGCCCGGGTGCTGGCCGCTGTTCCCGACTCGCGGTTGGTGCTCAAGACCTCGAGCTTTTCTGATCCGGGCGCGATCCGCAGCCTGAGCCGGCGTTTGCAGGCGCTGGGCGTGGACCTTGCGCGCCTTGAGTTCAGAAAGCCCGCGGGCCTGGCGGACATGATGGCCGAATACGCCGACATCGACATCGCCCTGGACCCGGTGCCCTACAACGGCGGCACCACCAGCTTGCAAGCGATGTGGATGGGCGTGCCCGTGGTGACCCAGCGCGGCCACAGCTTTGTTTCGCGCATGGGCGCCAGCTTCATGACGGCGGCGGGCCTGGCGCCTTGGGTGGCCGAGGATGACGACGCTTATGTGCGGATTGCCCGAGAGATGTCGCTGGACCGGCAAGCCCTGCTGGCGCTCAAACGCGGCTTGCGGGCGCGGCTGCAGTCGCTGCCCGGCTGGGATCCGGTGGCGCACACCCGGGCGCTGGAAGCTGCCTTCATGCGCATGCTCGATGTTCCTGCGCGGTAGGGGCTGGCCCTCAGGCGTACTCGGGCTTGCGGCCCGCCACGCTCCGGAAACCGGGCGCTGAGCCTGCCGGCGCGGCGTTAGTGAGTCTGCACTAAAGACGCTCGCAGCGCCCCTGGCGTCTGGTCATGGGCGGCATTCACTCCTAGAATTGCTGCACCGCAACATTTTTTCAAAGGTTCATCATGTTCAACAACACATCGTTCGAAGCCATCACCAAAACCCTCAAGGAAAACGCCGAGAAATTCAATCCGGCGGCCAGCCAGGAAGCGCTCAAGCCCCTGATGGCCAACCTGCAGGCCTGGGGCGAACTGGCGCAAAAGCAAGCACAGGCAGCACAGGCCTCCGTGAGCGCCACGGTCGAGTCCTTCAAGACCATCAAGGAGCCGCAAGCCGCTTTTGAAGCGATGAAGGCCCTGGCCGAGCAGAACATGGCTGCCGCCGCCAAGAACCTCAAGGAAGTTACCGACCTGGGTATGGCCCAGTTCCACACCAGCGTCGAAGCCATGGAAAAAGCCCATCCCGCACCGGAAGCGTTTGCAGCCGTCAGCAAGGGCATGAAGACGGCCGCAGCGCAGGTCCAGACAGCTGTGGAAACCGCCGTCAAGTCGATCAAGAAGTAAACGCGTCGGGGTTGCCAGGAATGCGCCGGCCCGGCCAGTCGGTTTTACCGGTCGTTTCCCAGGGCATTTGCTGCCAAATTGCCTGATCCCCCGGCGGGATTGCAAGGTGGCACGAAAGCCAAAAAAGCCCGGTCTGGTACCGGGCTTTTTTGCGTCTGATCGTTTGAATGAGGGGCCTCCGCTGAAGGCCAGCAGCCATTTTGGAAATTTTCCACTCGTCCTTTCGAAGGTTCAAATTATTCAAGGGTTCAAGAGGCGTGAGCGTCTGGATCCTGGCCCGGCGCGCGCGGCTCCTTTCAGGGCCCGGGCGTCAAAAAAACCGCCGAACCCAAGCGGAAATCATGGACGTTGCCGCCGGCTGCGGGCACACTGCCGGCCATGCATCCAAGTTCCTCTTCTGCACCTTCGCCTGCCGCTGGCCAAGCCGCTGCGCTAGGCGGCCTCAAAGTCCTTGAACTCGGCCAGCTCATCGCCGGCCCCTTTGCCGCCAAGACCCTGGCCGATTTTGGTGCTGAAGTCATCAAAATCGAAACGCCGGGCACGGGTGATCCGCTGCGCAAATGGCGCTTGCTCAAGGACGGAACCTCGGTCTGGTGGCAGGTTCAGTCGCGCAATAAACGCTCCGTGGCGCTGGATTTGCGCCAGCCCGAGGCCCAGGACATCGTTCGCTCGCTGGCTGCCGAATGTGACGTGTTGATCGAGAACTTCAGGCCCGGCGCCATGGAGGGCTGGGGCCTGGGCCCGGCGGATTTGCATCGACTCAACCCCGGCCTGATCATGTTGCGCATCAGCGGCTACGGCCAGACCGGCCCGTACCGCGACCGCCCCGGCTTTGGCGTGGTGGCCGAGGCCATGGGCGGTTTGCGGCACTTGTCTGCCGAGCCCGGCCACGTGCCCGTGCGGGTCGGTGTGAGCATCGGCGATACCCTGGCTGGCTTGCACGGCGTCATCGGCATCCTGACGGCGCTGCAGCACCGCCACCGGACCGGCGAGGGGCAGGTCATTGACGTCGCGCTTTACGAAGCGGTGTTCAATTGCATGGAGAGTCTGCTGCCCGAATACAGCGCTTTTGGCGCGGTGCGCGGGCCGGCTGGCAGTGCCTTGCCGGGGATTGCGCCGAGCAATGCGTACCGCTGTCAGGACGGCGCCTATGCCTTGGTTGCCGGCAATGGCGACAGCATTTTCAAGCGTCTGATGAGCGTCATTGGCCGGGCCGACCTCGGCAACGATCCGGGCCTGGCCGGTAACGACGGGCGCGTGCAGCGGGTGGCCGAGCTCGACGCGGCCATTGGCGACTGGACGGCCGCGCGCGGTGTGGACGAGGTGCTGGCCGCGCTGGAGGCGGCTTCGGTTCCGGCCGGGCGCATCTACACCGTGGCCGACATCGCGGCCGACCCGCACTACCAGGCGCGCGACATGATCGCGCCGGTGGCGCTGGACGATGGCAGCGCGCTGGACCTGCCCGGTTTTGTGCCCAAGCTCTCGCGCACGCCCGGCTCGCACCGGCGCAATGCGCCGCGCCTGGGGCAGGACACCGCGGCCGTATTGCGCGAAGTCGGGCTCACGCCCGAGCAGATCAAGGCCTTGTTTGAACGCGGGATTGTCGGAGGCGAGCAGGAATGAAGCGGCTTTACATCAATGAGGTCGCTGCGCGCGACGGTTTCCAGATCGAGCCGGCCTTTGTGCCGACCGACACCAAGATTGCCTTGATCGACGCGCTCAGCCTGTGCGGTTACGCCAAGATCGAGGTGACTTCTTTCACTTCCCCCAAAGCCATTCCCATGCTGCGCGATGCCGAGGAAGTCATGGGCCGCATTCAGCGCGTGCCGGGGGTGGAGTACACCGCGCTGGTGCCCAACCTGCGCGGCGCCGAGCGCGCCCTGGAGTCGCGCGCCGACGAGCTGAACCTGGTGATCTCCTTGTCGGAAACCCACAACCTGGCGAATTTGCGCATGCCGCGCGAGCGCAGTTTTGCGGCCCTGTCCGAGGTGATCCGCCGGGTCGACGGCCACACGCCGATCAATGTGTCGCTTTCCTGCGCCTTTGGCTGCCCGATGGAGGGCGAAGTCGCTGAAGGCGAGGTCCTGGACTGGGCCCGGCGTTTTGCTGAACTGGGCGTGCGCGGCCTGACCCTTTGCGACACCACCGGCATGGCCCATCCGGCGCAAGTCAGCCGTCTGGCCGAGGCGGTCCAGGCCCGGTTTTCGCAGCAAATCACCATGCACTTTCACAACACGCGCGGCATGGGCCTGGCCAATGTGCTGGCGGCGGTGCAGGCCGGCATCGAGCGATTCGACGGCTCGCTGGGCGGCTTGGGGGGCTGCCCCTACGCGCCGGGCGCCAGTGGCAATATGTGCACCGAAGACGCGGTTCACATGCTCGGCGCGATGGGCTACGACACCGGGATCGGGCTGGCGCAATTGCTGCAAGTCGCGCGCGGGCTGCCAGACATCGTCGGCCACGAGGTGCCCGGCCAGGTGGCCAAAGCCGGCCCGAGCCTGACGCTGCACCCGGCGCCAGACTACGTGGCTGAGCTCAGAGCGCAATTTTCTTGATCCGGCGGTCTGCATGATTCGCAGCCAGGGACTGAGCCACGCCTATGCCGGCGGGCCGGCGCTGCAATTCGCCGATGTCGATGTGCCGCAGGGCGGCGTCTTGCTGCTCAAGGGGCCGTCCGGCGCCGGCAAGTCGACCTGGCTGGCACTGGCTGCGGGCCTGCTGGCGGCGCAGGCCGGAACGCTGGAAGTGGCCGGTCAATTGCTTTGCCAGGCGGGCACTGCGGCCGGGGCCGGGCGACTCCGGGGCGCCGCGCTGGACCACTGGCGGGCCAGCGACATTGGTTTTTTGCCGCAAAAGCTGCATTTGAGCCCGGCGCTGAGCGTGCATGACAACCTGGCGCTGGCCCAGTGGGCGGCCGGTCAGGCGCAGGACGGCGGGCGCATCCGGCAGGCGCTGGCTGCGCTGGATGTGGCTGATCTGGCGCATCGCAAGCCGGCGCAGCTGTCCGGTGGACAGGCTCAGCGGGTGGCGTTGGCGCGTGCCTTGTTGCTGCAACCCAAGGTGATCCTGGCCGACGAACCCACCGCCAGCCTGGATGACGCGGCTGCCGAGGGCGCCGCGCAGCAGCTTCAGGCGATGGCCCAAGGGCAGGGCGCCACCCTGGTCATTGCCAGCCATGATGCGCGCCTCTTGCAGTTCTTCAACAACGCGCCGACCAACGTCAGCGTGCTGCAACTGAGCGCTTCGGCGGCCGGAGCCAGCGCATGATCCGCACGCTGCGCTGGGCCTGGCGGTTTTTGTGGTCGAGGCCGCTGGCCGCAGGACTGAACCTGCTGCTTTTGACGCTGGGTCTGGCGTCCATCAGTTTCGTGCTGCTGGTCAACCATCAGATCGAACGCGCTTTCGAGCGTGACCTCGCGGGCATTGATGTGGTGGTCGGCGCCAAGGGCAGTCCCTTGCAGCTGATCTTGTCGGGCGTGTTCCAGATCGATACGCCCACGGGCAATATTGCGTTGAGTGCGGTGCAGGCCCTGCAAAAAAATCCGCAGGTGGCCCAGTTGATTCCGATCAGCATGGGCGACAGTTTTCGCGGCTTCCGGATCATTGGCACCACGCCGGATTACGTCAGCCATTACGCGGGCGTGCTGGCCGGCGGCGTGATGTGGCAGGCGCCCATGCAAGCCGTGCTGGGCGCTTCAGTGGCGCGCGACACCGGCCTGAAAGTCGGCGACAGCTTTGTGGGCAGCCACGGCCTGGCGGGCAGCGGCCATGCACATGGCCAGACGCCTTACAAAGTCACGGGCGTGCTCGCCGCCAGCGGCGCGGTGATTGATCGCCTGATCCTCACGCCAACCGAGTCGGTGTGGCGCGTGCATGAAGCGGACACCGCGCTGGACGCTGAAGACCAGAAAATTCTGGAGCAAGAGCGCGAGGTGACGCTGGCGCTGATCCGCTACCGCAGCCCGCTGGCCGCAGTCACTTTTCCGCGCTTCATCAACAGCAGCACCGAGATGCAGGCCGCCGCGCCAGCGGTGGAGATCACGCGCTTGCTTGGCATGATAGGGATAGGCGCCGATGTGCTGCGGGCTTTTGCTGCGGTCTTGCTGCTCACGGCGGGCCTGAGTGTGTTCATTGCCCTGTGGAGCGCGGTGCGCGAGCGCCGCGCCGACCTGGCGCTCATGCGCATGCTGGGCGCCGCGCCGCGCAAGCTCGCCGGTCTGTTATTGTGCGAGGCTCTCTGGCTTGCCCTGCTGGCTGCGCTGCTCGGCGTGGCCTTGGGTCAGGCGCTGGCTGCGCTGCTGGCCACGGGGCTTGCGCTTGAAAAGTCGGTGGCGCTCAGCAGCTTGATTTGGCCCCTTGAGCTGCTGGCGGTGCCAGCGCTGGCAGTGGGCGTGGCGCTGGCTTCGGCCCTGCTGCCCACTTTGGAAGCCTATCGGGTGAGCATTCTGGAACTTCTTCAATCAAGGTGAACTCATGAAAAATCGCTGGTCCGTTCAAGTTTTGACGCTTTTGTCGGTCACGGCCCTGAGCGGGCTGTTCTCGCTGGCCCAGGCGCAGCACAGCGCCAAGGAAGTCAAGGAAGACGCCCAGCGTCACCGGGCTATGGCAGCGGCACACGAAGCCGCCGCCAAGTGCCTCGAAGAGGGCAAAAAACCCGATCTTTGCACCCAGCAATTGCAGACCGCCTGCAAAGGGCTGGCCGTTGGCAAATACTGCGGCATGAAGCACGCGCATTGAGCCTGCTGGTGGCATGTTCACCGGGGCTTCACAGTCGGCATTCAAGAGGAAAACAAGACATGGAATTTGGCACAGGAAACCTGGCAATGACGCGCCCTCGCTCTGACATGGCGCTGGTGAGACCGCAAGCAAGGCGCTCTCAGCGTTTGCTGGGCCTCGGCCTGTCCCTGGCGCTGTGTCTGAGCGCTTGGTCAAGCCTGCCGGCCAGAGCGCAGACGACTCGGTCTGCTGCAGCGCCTGCTGCAGCGCCTGCCGCCCCGATGCTGCCCGGCAGCATCGATCTGCCTGCCGGCAAGGGCGCCGGCGTGCATGGCGCCAACAGCCCGTTTGCGCCCCTGGCTGAGCGTGCCGATGTGGTCCCCTGGCCGGTGCTCACCGACGTCAAGACCAAGGTCGTCAACAAGCGTGTCTTGCCGGCTTTCAATGCGAGTCAGCTTTCGATGCACCAGAAAACCCAGCGCATTCAGGGCTTCATGATGCCGATCGAGCCGGGCGAGAAGCACAAACGTTTCTTGCTGTCTTCGGTGCCCCTGAGCTGCGGATTTTGCTTGCCCGGCGGCCCGGAAAGCATGATTGAAGTCAGAACCAAAACGCCCATCAAATACAGCCAGGAGGCGGTGGTGATGGAGGGCCGCTTTCTGGTGCTGCTCGATGACGAGTTCGGCCTGTACTACCGCATGACGGACGCTGCCCCGGTGAAATGACCCGAGCCGGCCGCAGGCTCGGCCGCTGAGGTGCCCAAGGTGCCGCAGGCGTGGTGCGGAGGGGCCCAGTGGGTCGAATGGGCTGCACACGAGATGACGCCGCTCGTCCTTTGGCCGCTTCTTAATCGACCGACGCGCTCCAGCGGCTGTCCCAGTTCTTGTCCATGCTGCGGCGTTCACGCTTGGTGGGCCGGCCATGCTCGTTGCTGGGGGCCGGTTTTTCAACTTGCGCTGATCCTGTGTCCAGGCCTGCTGAGGCTGACTGAAAAAATCAGTGATTCGGCAGTTCATCACCCTCTGTGATGGGCGCATTCGGCACCAAGTTCATAAATCGATCGAAATCGCTTCGCTTGCCCTTCGCTGCTTCCCGCTTGAGATAGTCCAAAGTCATGACCGAAGCCATTTTTTCCGAAACGGCCGCAGCAATGAATTGGTTCACGGATATGTCGTCACGCTTGGCTAACTCCCGCACTTTATCGTGCACAGAGTTGGGCAGTC
>CAJAOB010000011.1 GCA_903941205.1 uncultured Burkholderiales bacterium
CACGGCAAAAGCCATGGCCACCTGGCCCTTGAGCTTGTCGGCCACGCCGACCACGGCCACCTCGGCCACCAGGGGGTGGCCGGAAATGCTTTCCTCGATCTCGCGGGTGCCCAGGCGGTGGCCGGCCACATTGATCACGTCGTCAGTGCGACCAAGAATGAAGTAGTAACCATCCTCGTCGCGGATGCCCCAGTCAAAGGTGCTGTAGACCATCTTGCCCGGCACGCTCTTCCAGTAGGTGTTGACGAAGCGCGCATCGTCTTGCCAGATGGTTTGCATGAAGCCCGGCGGCGTCGGGCCTTCGAGCACGACCACGCCTTTTTCGTTGGGCTGGGTGAGCTCTTCGCCGGTGCTCTCGTGCAGCAGTTTGACGCGGTAACCGTACATGGG
The DNA here is from genome assembly GCA_903941205.1 of uncultured Burkholderiales bacterium. Lineage (GTDB taxonomy): Bacteria > Pseudomonadota > Gammaproteobacteria > Burkholderiales > Burkholderiaceae_C > Polaromonas. The sequence continues at coordinate 391 of CAJAOB010000011.1, forward strand.
CACGCCCGGGCTGCCGAATTTGCTGGGCGTTTGCTCGACGCCGTTGGCCACAGTGAGCAGCGGCCAGCCGGTTTCGGTTTGCCAGTAGTTGTCGATGATGGGCACTTTCAAGCCTTCGCTGATCCAGCGGGCGGTCGGCTCGTCCAGCGGCTCGCCGGCCAGAAACAAGGCGCGCAAGCTCGACAGGTCGTATTTCTTAAGCAGCGCCGGGTCTTGCTTTTTGAGCACGCGCACCGCAGTGGGCGCGCTGAACATGGCCGTGACCTTGTATTTTTCAACCAGGCTCCACCAGATGCCGCCGTTGGGCTGGCCGTCCATGCCCTGCGTGGGCAGGCCCTCGTACATGATGGTCGCCATACCGGCGATCAGCGGGCCGTAGACGATGTAACTGTGGCCGACCACCCAGCCGATGTCGCTGGTGGAAAAGAAAGTTTCGCCGGCCCGGCCGTCGAAGATGTGCTTCATGCTGGCTGCCAGCGCCACCATGTAGCCGGCCGTGTCGCGCTGCACGCCCTTGGGCTTGCCGGTGGTGCCGCTGGTGTAGATGGTGTAGCTGATGTCGGTGGACGCCATCGGCTCGCAAGGCACTTGCGCATCAAAGTGCTGCTGGCGCAGCTCTGACCACAAATGGTCGCGGCCAGCCACCAGGTTCATGGGCGCAAGCTGACGGTCTGACAGCAGCACTGCGGCCGGCTTGTGCGAGGCCAGACGGATGGCTTCGTCGAGCAGGGGCTTGTAAGGCATGGCCTTGCCGCCGCGCGAGCCGGCATCGGCGCTGACGATGACCTTGGGCGTGGCATCGTCAATGCGCGAGGCCAGCGAGCCGCTGGCAAAGCCGCCGAACACCACGCAATGGATGGCGCCTATGCGTGCACAGGCCAGCATGGCAAAAGCCGCGTCGGCCACCATGGGCATGTAAATCAGCACGCGGTCGCCCTTTTGCACGCCCAGCGCCTTCAAGCTGGCAGCCATGCGCTGGACTTCACGGTGCAATTCAGTGAAGCTGTAGCTTTTTTCGCTGCCGGTTTCCGTCGAGATGGCGATCAGCGCCGCCTGGTCGGGCCGGTCCTTCAAGTGGCGGTCGACCGCGTTGTAGCAAAGGTTGGTCAAGCCGCCTTCAAACCAGTGGGCAAAAGGCGGCTTGTCGTAGTTGCAGACTCGCTCAAAGGGCTTGAACCAGTCAATCAGCTTGGCTTGTTCGGTCCAGAACGCATCAGGCTGGTCAATCGATTGACGGTAGAAGTCAGCGTAGCTGACGGCGGTTGGCGCTTGGCTCATGTCGGGTCTCCGTTCAGGTCGTTTTTAAATGCAGATTGCGTGCAGCTTGCGTGCTGGCGGCGTTGAAAGATGCGGCGGCCAGGCAAAGCGCTGGCTCAGACTCAGTTCAGGGCTGGATCCTGACGACAACGCGGCCGCGTACCTTGCCCGACATCAAATCCTCGGCTTTCTCGGCGGCACGTGCCAAAGGCACTTCTTCAGTCATCATCTCGAGCTTGGCCGGGTCCAGGTCTTGCGCCAGGCGCTGCCAGGCGAGTTGACGACGGGCCAGCGGCGCCATCACGCTGTCGACCCCGGCCAGCGTGATGCCGCGCAAGATGAAGGGCATGACGGTGGCCGGAAAATCTGCGCCTTGCGCCAAGCCGCAGGCCGCGACCACGCCGCCATACCGGGTCTGGGCGCAAGCATTGGCCAAGGTGTGAGAACCTACTGCATCAACAACGCCGGCCCAGCGTTCTTTTTGCAGGGGCTTGCCAGGCGCCGACAAGCTGGCCCGGTCCATGACGGCACTGGCGCCGAGTTGCTCCAGGTAGGCGGCTTCGCTGGCCTTGCCCGTGGCTGCGACCACCTTGTAGCCGAGTTTGCCGAGCAGGGCGACCGCGGTACTGCCCACGCCGCCCGTGGCGCCCGTGACCAGGATTTCACCGGAGGCAGGCGTGACACCGTGCTGCTCCAGCGCCAGCACGCAAAGCATGGCGGTGTAGCCCGCCGTGCCGATGGCCATGGCCTGGCGGGTCGTGAAGGCTGCGGGAAGCTTGACGAGCTGATCGCCTTGCAGACTGGCTTGTTCGGCCATGAGGCCCCAGCAGGTTTCGCCATATCCCCAGCCGTTGTGAATAAAGCGCTCGCCAACTTGCCAATCGGGGTGGCTGGACTGCGTGACCACGCCAGCCCCGTCAATGCCGGCGACCATGGGCCAGGCGCGAACCACGGGCCCCCGGTTGGTGATGGCCAGGCCATCCTTGTAATTGAGCGTCGAGTAGTCGACGCGGCCGCGTACGTCGCCGACGGGCAACTGCGACTCATCGACATCGCTGATGGCCGCCTGGAAACCCGCCTCGGTTTTTTGTAGCTGCAAGGCCTTGAACATGTCTTGTCTCCGCGCGCGTTGTTGTTGAAGCATCCAGCATGGCGCAAGCTGCGCGCTTGCGCATCAGTGGAATTGCCCGGATCAAACTGAATTCATAATTATTGATAACAGACTTGCGTCAGGCTGACATCGGCACGTCACCCGGTGCCGCAACGACAACAAGCCCAGACCTTTGCGGCGGCGACAGCGACAGCGACTCAGCTCCCGGCGCCGCGGCCGATTGCTTAGCTTATTTAATCAACCCCTGAATCTCTTTGAACAGTTCGTGATCAGCCGTGCGCAGCCACTCGAACGCAACCATCTCGGTTGTCACCAGCTCGGCGCCGTTGCCTGCCAGCCGGTCAAACGCGGCATCGCGATTGCGCTCGCTGCGCGAACTGCAGGCGTCGGTCACCACCCACACGTCGAACTCCTCCTCAAGCAAATCAAGCGCGGTTTGCAACAGGCAGACATGGGCCTCGCAACCAGCGATGACGATGGTGCCGCGCCCTTCCTCCTCGGCCGGCGCGGATGGCTTTTGCAAATGCTTTGGCAGGCTGCGGGCATTGCCGCCGGTGGCCGCCTTGCGCACCGGCGGGCGAAGCCAATCGATCAAGCCATCAGCCACCGCGCTGAAATGCATCTTGCTGAGCACGCGACCGCCCGCCTGCTCCAGCGCTGCCTGCACTTGCGGCATGTTGGCCCCAAGCTTGTCGGGGTTTTGCGCCGTGCCCCAGACCGGCACTTGCAATGCGCCTGCCATGCGCGCGAGTCGCACGGCGTTGGCAAGCACAAGCTCGTTTTCAAAAATGGCGGGCATCAGCCGCAATTGGTAATCAACCAGCAGCAATTGGGAGTCTTCGGCATCTAGCAACATGGATTGGCCCAGTCAGGAATAAAAAAGAGGGGTTCAGATCAGGTCTTGCCGAATGCGCTCGAGCAGCCCGATCACATAAGCGTCAAACAGCAGTGTGGCATCCTGGCCAAACATGCGGATGCGACCGGTGTGCTTGAGCAGCAGCAGACCAACGCCGTGCGCGAACAAGGCCGTGGTCTCCCGCAGCGCCGCTTCAGGCGCCAGGCCCAGAGCCTGCAAAGCATCCTCACAGGGTTGCAAGGCGGCATGCAAGCGGTCGTTGAGTTGCTCATTGAGCTGGGAGGTCAGGCCACGCGGCTGCATGCCCTGGACCAGGTAAAAACCCAGGTCCAGCTCGCGCGGATTGTCAGAATAAAAATTGAACCAGGCGCTGGCCTTGGCCTCGAGCCGCTCCGCCGGCCCCGGTGCGTCGCCCAGGGGCTCGGCCGCGGACACAGCCGCATTAAGCCGCTCCAGCGATTCGGCCAGCAAGGCGCCGTAGATCGCTTCCTTGCTCTCAAAATACGAATAGATCGCGCCCGGCGTGTAACCCGCCGCCCTGGCAATCTCGCGAATGCTGGCGCCTTCGATGCCAAGCGATTCAAACACCGTGCGAGCGGCGTCCAGCACCAACGCACGGCGGACGTCGGTCATGGCTTGTTGACGCAGGGCTTTGGCAGGCATGCGCTTGAATATAAGGCAAAGCAAGGTACCAGGCTGCCATCAACCGTTGATCAATTAATTGAACAGCATTTAAAATTGACGCCCACCAACTGGAGAACCGCATGCACTCAAGCGCCCCTGCCACCACCCTGATGTCCGGCGACGACTTCCGGGAATCACTGCGGCGCTACAAGCCGCGCGTGTTCCTGGATGGCCGGCAGGTGGACAGCGTGGCCAGCGAGCCAGGCTTTGCACCGGGCATCAATGCGATTGCGCTGACTTACGACTACGCGCTCAAACCCCGCTACGCGCCCATCATGACGGCCACCCAGCACACCAGCGGCAAGCTGGTCAACCGCCTGAGCCACATCAACACCAGCAGCGGCGACTTGCTCAACAAGCTCGAAGCCGTGCGCCTGGTCTGCCAGGAAACCGGCTGCGCCCAGCGCTACCTGACGCACGACGCGCTCAATGCCATCGGCCAGGTCTCGGCGCGCATTGACGACGCCAAGGGCAGCACTGAGCACAGCGCCCGTTTTTTAAATTACCTGCACCGGGTGCAAGACCAGGATCTGACGCTGGGCATCGCCATGACCGACGCCAAGGGCGACCGCAGCAAGCGCCCGCACGAACAAGCCCAGGTGGACAGCTATGTGCACATCGTCGAGCGCGACGTGCGCCGCGACGGGCAACTGGGCATCATCATTTCGGGCACCAAAGCCATCGTCACCGGGGCGCCCTACATGCACGAATTGCTGGTCATGCCCTGTCGCAACATGGGCCGCGAAGACGCAGACTTTGCCGTGTGCTGCGCAGTGCCCGTCGACGCGCCGGGCATCACCATCGTGGCGCGGCCTGCGGGACGGCCCGGCGAAAAGGTGGAGCACGGCGCAGCCTTGTTCAGCCGCAAGTTCGGACAAAGCACGGGCGTGGTCATGTTCGACAAGGTTTTTGTGCCTTGGGACCGTGTTTTTTATGCCGGCGAATGGGAGCACTCCGGCCACCTCACTTACAGCTACGCCACGCACCATCGCCACACCTGCATAGGCGCACGCGCCGGCTTTGGCGACTTGTTGATTGGCGCGGGCGCACTGATGTGCGAGGCCAACGGCTTTGATCCCGCCAAGGAAAGCCACCTGCGCGAACAAATGGTGGAGCTGATCACCATCACAGAGAGCTTTTTTGCCTGCGGTGTGGCCGCCAGCGTGTACGGCAAGGCCGACAGCTACAGCCAGACCTTCATGCCCGACGCCGTGTTTGCCAACATCGGCAAGCTGCTTCTGGCCACCAAGATCTACGACATGCACCGCATTGCGCACTATGTGAGCGGCGGCCTGATCGTCACCCTACCCGGCCCGGACGAAGACCACAACCCCGAGACCAGCGCCAAACTGAGCGAGGTGCTGCGCGCCAACCCCGACGTGCCCTACGCGCAGCGCATTGAAACCGCCCGCTTTATTGAGGACCTGACC
>CAJAOB010000012.1 GCA_903941205.1 uncultured Burkholderiales bacterium
TAAGCAGGACCACAAGCAAGAGCAAATGCAAAAGCAGAGCCAAGCAAGAGCCCTGGCTTTGATGCGCAGGCCCCGACTTTGCAAGCTGCTTGTGGCCCTTGAGCCGTACTGCGCTGGGCGCCGCGTGTGGCGGGTCATACCAACCGCTCAGGCTTGTGGCTCAGTGCTTCGGCTTGCGCACAACGGTTCAAGCGGTTCTGGCCGGCGTCATCCAGCGGCTGGGGCAAAATCCAGAGCGACCGACGGTTTTTTGCGCTTTTTTTGTTGGTCGTACTGCCGCGTTTTAACCCCCGCCCCTCAAGGCGAATCGAGCGCCCCGAGCGCCATGAAAGTCCCGATCATGAACAAGCATCTGAAAATTGTTGGCCTGGCGGCACTGGTTTTGCTCAGCCGCGGACTTTTGGCCCAGAGCATTGGCCCGACCTCCGCCCAACACAGCACCCAAGTCAGCCTTCAAAATATCGCCCAGCTCAGCGCCACGGCCAGCGCCGACGGCGCGCAGGATGTGATGGTGATCTCGCTCAGCACGGTGCGCGAAGGCCCGGATGCCCGGGCTGTGCAGGCGCAGCTCACGGCCGCCGTAGAAAGTGCGCTGGCCCAGGTGCGCCCCAGGGCCGAGGCGGGTCTGATGGAGGTACGAACCGGCGGCTTTGGCCTTTACCCGCGGCGTGGCCAGGACGGCAAGATCACCGGTTGGCAGGGCAGCGCCGAGTTGCTGCTGGAGGGTCGGGATTTTTCTCGAATCACCGCCAGTGCTGCCCAGATTTCAGGCCTGACTGTCAGCCAGGTCAGCTTTCGGCTGAGCCCTGAGTCACGCAGATTGCTGGAGGCGCAGGCGCAAGCGTTGGCGATCGAACGCTTCAAGACTAACGCTGCGCAGATCGCTCGGGCATTTGGCTTCTCTGACTACACGCTGCGCGAGGTGAGCATCGCGCAGGGCGAGCCCGCGCCCGTTTTTCAGCCGCGCTTGATGATGGCTGAGGCACGCGCTGGTGCGGCCGATGCGGCGCTTCCTGTCGAGGCCGGCAAGACCTCGGTGCAAATGACCGTCTCGGGCAGCATCCAGATGAAGTGAGGCCGGCGAGTGCGCCTGCTGCGCATGATGTGTCTGTCAAGAGGACTCGCGCGCCCTCGGGGCTGACCACTCAAAAAAAGGCCTGTCACCGCTTAGCGTTGAACAGGCCTTGGGAGGCATCTGCCGGCATGGCGGCAGCCTGACCTCAAAAACGGTATTTCAAGCCGACCGACGTGAAGTTGATGTGATCGCGGTTGCCGGCAAATTTCATGTGCGACTGCTCCCATTCCAGCACCCCCGCAAGCTGAGGCGTGATGTCCAGACTCAGACCCAGACCGTAGCTGGCGCCCCAGCCGTCGTCTGAGCCGGTGGCCACGCCCGAACCGGAGTCAGCCGTCACCTTGGTTTTCCCGAACAGCGTGCCCAGTTTGGCAAAACCGGACACAGACTCGCTCAGCGGCATCACGCCAACAGCCTTCGCGCTGAAGCCATAGGCTTTTGTCGTTCCGCCGTTACGGTCTATCTTTCCGAAGTCGGCCAGACCCAGCTCGAGCCCGACATTTTTGTTCCACATGCTGCCGCTGTAAACGTTGTAGGCAGTGGCGGTGTCCTCGCAAGTAAAGGCGCCCAGACCGCAGTTGCCTGCGTAATTTGAACGACCGACATTCAGACCGAAATAGCGGCTGCCTGAGGGGTTGTACCAACTGCTGCCGGAGGCGGCGCCCGAAACGTTGCTGCTTTGGGCCTGCGCCGCGGCGCTCAGGACCATGGCTGCAGTGATCAGGACCATTCGAAGCTTGGGGTGAGGATGAGGTTTCAAGATAACTCCTTTAATAATCGGCAGGTTGGGAGACGGCTTTGGCGCCTGGCACCGGAGGATGCGTGCCGGACTGTGGGCGACGGGCCAAGGGCTGGATGGCTTGAGTTGTTCATTTTGCGAAAATGCTCGCCTCGCCCTTGTCGGCCAGCAAGGCCCAAGCCTGTAGGACAAGCCGCAAGCCTTTGCTGCCCTGTTCATGACGGGACGCTAACTGCCCTGGAACATCAGCCTGAAGTCGGGCTCAAACTGGGGCGAATCGATGTTTTGCATTCAATAAAAAACCAGAAAAAATGAAAGACAGGCACAAGTCATGGATCAGGTAGATGCGGTGGTCATTGGTGCGGGTGTGGTGGGTCTGGCGGTGGCCCGTGCGCTGGCTTTGCAGGGGCGCGAGGTCTGGGTGCTTGAAGCGGCCAGCGCGATTGGCACCGGCACCAGTTCGCGCAACAGCGAGGTCATTCATGCCGGTATTTATTACCCGCAGGGCTCCTTGAAGGCGCGTCTGTGCGTTGAAGGTCGGGGCCTGTTGTATGCGTATGCGGCCGAGCGCGGCATTCCCCACCGCCGCTGCGGCAAGCTGCTTGTGGCTACCCGACCGGCCCAGGTGGAACAGCTCAGGGCCATCATTGCCAAGGCTGCTGCCAACGGTGCGGCGGATCTGGTGATGCTCACGCGCGAGCAGGCGCTGGCGCTGGAGCCGCAACTCGAGTGCCTGGCGGCAGCGCATTCACCGAGCACCGGCATCATCGACAGCCATGCTTTCATGATGGCCTTGCAGGGCGATCTGGAAAACGCGGGCGGCCTGGTGGCGCTGAACTCGCCCGTGGCGTCGGCGCAGTGTGGGCCGGACGGGATCACCGTGCAGACGCAGGACGGGACTCGCTTGCAGACCTCGGTGCTGATCAATTCGGCGGGCTTGTATGCGCAGACGCTGGCGCTCAGCTTTGCCGGACTCGACCCGGCCCATGTGCCGCCCAGCCACTATGCCAAGGGCAATTACTTCACGCTGGCCGGGCGCGCGCCGTTTGATCGCCTGATTTACCCGGTGCCGGAAGCCGCCGGCCTGGGTGTGCATCTGACGCTGGACATGGGCGGGCAGGCCAAGTTCGGGCCTGATGTCGAATGGGTGGAGTCACCCGAGGATCTGGGCGTGGACCCGGCGCGCGGCGAAGCGTTTTATGCGGAAGTCCGCCGCTATTGGCCCGGCTTGCAAGACGGCGCTCTGGCGCCGGGTTATGCCGGCATTCGGCCCAAGCTTCAGGGGCCCGCCGAAGCGGCCCGGGATTTTCTGGTCCAGGGGCCGGCCGACCACGGCGTGCCGGGTCTGGTCAACCTCTTCGGCATTGAGTCGCCGGGGCTGACCAGTTCGCTGGCCCTGGGCGCGTACGTGGCGGCACTGTTGCCAGCCCCTGTCTGAGCAGGGCTGCTGCCACGCTCAGCGCGAGCTGCGGCGCCTCAGACCTTCAGCCGCCCAGGCCCAGCGCCTCGTACACCCGCAGCGCCGCATAAGCGTCATTGGCTGCGTAGCTCAGCTGCGAAGGCGTCAGGCGCGGATTGGCCCAGTTGGATGTGGTGGCCTTGCGCGACTTGAGAAAGCGCTGATTGAACACCAGCGCCACGGCGCCGCGAACGCCCATGTCTTTTCGGTAGCCGCGCTGGTGAAACACCGTGTTCAGATCAAGCACCCCTTGCAAATCCACCCCCAGCTTGCTGACGATGCGCCTGCGGTCGTCGCCCAGCCCAAAGCCCGCCTTGATGATGGAAGGCGATTCCAGCAGCTGCGCCAGCGCCTGCCGGCAGCCAGCGTCCAGCAACTGAAACACGTAGCCTTGTCTGGCCGTGGCCAGTTGCACGATGTGCGGGCCGTCAGACGCTTCGTTGCGCGCAAAGGTGGGTTTGGACTCGGTGTCAAAGCCGAGCACCGGCTCATTGGCCAGGTCCTGAAGCGCTTGCCGGGCATGTTCGGCGCTTGCCACCAGCTGGATCTGGCTCAGCGCCAGGCCCACGAAGGGCTGCAGCAGGGCGATGGCTTCCTTGTCCGGGGTGGCGAGGCGTTCATTCATGGGCGGGTCAGGTCAGGTCAGGTCACAAGAGCGGTGGGCGACAATGCCTCATAGCTTACAGCGCGCCGCCGAGCTCCCGCCAGACCGGGTAGACCTCCCACAGCGGCCCCAGCGGCCACAGCGGCCACAGCGGCCAAACAAACCGTACAAGCCAGACCCTCAGACCTACCAATCAAGATCCGCATGGCCACTACCCAAAGCATCAACACCGACGACTACAAGCTCTTTCCCTCGCCGCGCAACCGGCATCGGCTTATTTTTGAGCACCAGGTGTTCGTGCCTTACCCCTACATGCTGATCGACATGGACAGTTATTACCTCAAGGGTAAATTCAGTTTGTTTGCCGCCTGCCGCCTCAAGGACAACAAGATGGGCCAGCTGGTGACGCTCGAGTTGCCCGAGGACGAGCTCAAGTTCAAGCTCAAATTTGTACCCGACTAAGCCGGTCGGAATGAGCCGCCCACCCCTCAGCTGATTCTCGGGTAACTTGCCTCCAGCGTAGCTCGCAGGTGTTCGGCAAAAGCATGGGTGATCACCGACAACTGCCGGTTTCGCAGGCTGGCCAGCACCAGCAGCCCCTTGGGAAAACCCCGGTCGCAGATTTCCCGTGCCACCAGGGCGCCGCCATCGGTGACCGCGCCAATGGCGATCTGAAACGTGATGGCTTGCTCGTGGTAGAGATAGCCGCGCATGAACTCAAAGCTGTTGCTTTCGACCACTGGCCGCAGCTTGATGGAGCTGCGTGTCATGAAGCGGTCCAGCAACTGGCGCCCGCCGATTTCACTGCCGGGCAGCACCAGCGGGTAGTCGATGCAGTCTCGAATCCTCAGCTCGGCCTTGCTGGCCAGCGGATGGTCGCGGTGCATGGTCGCCACCAGCTTTTGCTCAAACTCGGCAATGCGCTCGATGTCTGGTTCTGACTCGAGGTTGAACACCAGCGCCAGATCAATTTCGAAGTCGCGCAGCGCCTGCACCGCCTGCAAGTGGTCGCCGATGCGGGCTTGCACCGCCACCAGCCGATGCTGGCCGCGAAAGTCGGCGATGGCCTGGGGCAGAAAAGCCGGCGCCAGCGCCTGACTGGCCACCAGCTTGACGCTGCCGCGCCTGAGACCCTGCAAGTCTTCAATTTCAGAGCGCACCTGGTCGAGCTGGGCCGATCGGCTGCGGATATAGCCCACGAACAGCTCGCCGGCGGCGTTCAGCCGAACCCCGCGCGGCAGGCGTTCAAAGAGCGGCGTGCCGAGTTCCTCCTCCAGGTCCTGGATGCGGCGGTTCACCGCCGAGGGCGCAACGTGCAGCCTTTCGGCGGCCTGCCGGATCGAGCCGGCGCGGACGACCTCGTCAAAGTACTTCAGGAAGCGAAGGTGGTTCATGGGGATCGCTTTGCAACACGGGATGGTCCGCAGTCTACGCAGGACGCATGCCACCGCTGTTGCCGAAACGGCATCGGGTAGTACGTTAAAAGACACGGCTTTGGCAGCATCTGAGGCACGGCTCATGCGAGAGAGCTGGCATGAAATCAGCCAGAACGACATCGCGCACCAGACCGGACTCAACGGCGAGCAGATCTGTGAAGCCGGCCGCCCCTGTGGCCGAAGCTTCCAATTCGGCCGCCCATGTGGCCGAGTGCCTCTTTGGCCCGGTGGGCCATAACGCCTGGCGCCTGGGGCAGGAGTGCCTCAGCTTGGTGCGTCAGCCGCGGAGCACCAAGCCGGTGCGCTTTGATGCACTGTCTCAGGCCATCGAGATTGACCTTGCGCGCAGCGCTCTCGTCGTGGTGGACATGCAAAACGACTTTTGCCACCCGAGCGGCTGGTTTGGTCAAAAAGGCATCAGCGTCAAACCCATGCGCCGGCCCATCGCCGCCATCGCCAGTCTGCTGCCGGCGTGGCGCGCCACCGGTGCGCCGGTGGTTTGGCTCAACTGGGGCGTGCGGCCCGACCGGCTCAATCTGAGCCCGACGGTTCAGTTCAAGGGCAAGCGCAGCGCACAAGGCGTCGGCTACGCTGAGGCCTCGCCCGAGGACCGGGGGCTTTCGGTCGTGGCGGGTCAGTGGGGCGCGCAGGTGGTCGACGAACTGCAAGTCGGGCCCGAAGACATCACGGTCTTCAAGCACCGCCTGAGCGGCTTCTGGGACAACGAACTTGACAGCATCCTGCGCCAGCAAGGCATCACCACCTTGCTGTTCGCCGGTGTCAACACCGACCGCTGCGTGTTCTCCAGCCTGCAGGACGCCGGCTTCCTGGGCTACGACTGCGTGCTGCTGTCAGACGCCTGCAGCACCCCGTCACCCGCTTACGTGAGCAAGGCGATTCACTTCATCGTGCAGCAGTTGCACGGTTTTGTAGCCAGCACGCACGCGCTGTTGCCGGCGCTGCGAGCGGCGGGCAAGGGCGCCGGGAAGCCCGCGCGGAATCCGAACCGCAAGCAAGAGAACATCACTTCTGCACCGTCGCACCAGACTGCGCTCCCGTCCGCGCAAAAGACGGTCAGCCAATTGCCTGTTCCAGTGCGCCGCGCCTCAAAAACCTGAGTTCAGAGCTCTTGCTTCCCTCGCTCATCCTTGCTTTCCATTTCTCCCTCGTTCCCCCGTTCCCTTTTCCCTTTTCTTTTTTCCCTCACCCCTTAGTTCAAAGGAAATTCTCATGAAATTCAATCGTCGCCTCGCCGTGCTCGGTCTGTGTGCCGCACTCTTGCCAGCTGCTTCGTTCGCGCAGACCAAGATCAAGATGGTGCTGAACTGGAAGTACCAGGGCCCGCAGGCCTGGTTCTTTGTGGCGCAGGACAAAGGCTATTTCAAGGCCGAGGGGCTGGATGTCGAGCTCGATCAGGGCGAAGGCTCTTCGGCGCCGATTGCCAAGGTGGCCAGCGGCGCCTATGACGCGGGCTTTGGCGACATCAATGCGCTGATTGACTTCGCCGCCAAGCGCCCCGCGGACGCACCGGTGGGCGTTTACATGATTTACAACACGCCGCCCTTTACCATCGCGGTCAAAAAAGACAGCCCGATCCGCACACCCAAGGACTTTGAGGGCAAGACCGTGGGTGGCCCGGCCAATGACGGCGCGCTCAAGCTGTTCCCGGCCTTTGGCAAGGCTGCCAAGTTCGACACGGGCAAGGTCAATATCAGCAACATGGCGCCCAACCTGCGCGAGCAGATGCTTCTGCGGGGTCAGGTCGACGGCGTGTTTGGCTATATCAACACCATCTACTTCAGCGCCAAGCTGGTGGGCATTGACCCTGAAAAAGACCTGCGCTTCATCAACTACGGCGCTTACGGCCTGGACCTGTACTCCAACACCATCTTGTTCTCACGCAACTTTGTGCGTGACAACCCCAAGGCGGTGCAAGGCTTCCTGAAGGCGCTGAACCGCGCCATCGTCGACACCGTCGCCAACCCTGAAGCGTCCATGGACACCGTGATGAAGCGCGAGCCGCTGCTCAAGCGCGATGTCGAGAAAGAACGCCTGATGGCCACGCTCAAGGAAGAAATGAGCCACCCCGAAATCGCCAAGATCGGCCTGGGCGACGTGGACCCGGCGCGCCTCAAACGCGCCATCGGTGTGGTGGTTGAAGCCAATCAGCTCAGCCGCACCCCGACCCCTGAGGAAGTCTTCAACCGCAGCTTTTTGCCTGCGCGTGCCGACCGTCCTTCAAAGCTGTAAACCGATTTGACCCTGACCGAAAGTTTTGCGCCATGAATCTTCAACTCCGAGACAAGGTGACGGTGATCACCGGACCCGCCAAGGGCATGGGCCGGGCGGTCACCCTGGCATTCGCCCGGGAGGGCGCCCAGCTGGTGCTCGCGGGCCGCGACGTGGCGGCCATCGAGCCGGTCGCTGCCGAGGCGCTCGCGCTGGGTGTTCCAGCGATCGTCGTGCCCTGCGACATGACCGACGCCGCTCAAACCGAAGCGCTGGCCGCCGCTGCCGTCAGCCGCTTCGGCCGCATTGACATTATGGTCAACGTGGCCGGTGGCTCCGGCCCGATCGGGAAAACCGGCTGGGAGACGAGCGCCGAGGAGTTTTCCGACATTGTCGAACTCAATATGACCGGCTGCTTCAACACCATGCATGCGGTGTTGCCGGGCATGATCGCACGCAAGAGCGGCAAGGTGGTGAACGTGGGCGGTACGTTTGGCATGCGCGGTCGCGCCGGCCGCACGGCTTATTCGGCCTCCAAATGGGGGCTGCGCGGCCTCACCAAGAGCTTTGCGCTCGAGGCGGGCCCGTTTGGCATCAATGTCAATTGCGTCGCACCAGGCATGGTCGACGGCCCGCGTTTTCGTGAAAAAGTTTGCGCCAACATGGCCGACAAGCTGGGCATCACGCTCGAGGAAGCCATGACGCGGCACGCCGCCGACTACGCGCTGCGCCGCGTCTCGACCGACGAGGACATCGCCAACGCCTGCCTGTTTCTGGCCAGCGAGGTGTCGCGCCAGATCACCGGTGTGGACTTGCCGGTGGACGGCGGCTGGGCCATGTTGTGAGCGGCCGCAGCATGAGAGAAGTCGACCTGGTGATTCGCGGCGCCCGCGTGGTGTCCGGCGAGCAGATCATTGAAGCCTCGGTGGCGATTGCCGGCGAGCTGATCGTGGCGGTCGGCCACGACGACCTGATGCCACCAGCCCGCCAGGACATGCGCGCGGACGGCCTGTACCTGCTGCCCGGCGCGATTGACAGCCATGTTCACTTTCGCGACCCGGGCTATCCGAACAAGGAAACCTGGAAGTCAGGCTCGGCGGCGGCCGCTTGCGGCGGTGTCACCACGGTCTTTGAAATGCCGAACACCAACCCGCCAACCGGCACGGTCGAGGCGCTGCGCATCAAGCAAAAAGCGGCCGAGTCCTCGTATGTCGATTTCGGTATCCATGGCCTGCTGGGCGACGACTCGGTTGACCGGCTTGAAGAGCTGCTGGCGGCGGGCGTCACCAGCTTCAAGGCTTTTGTCGGCAACACCTTCGGCAACCTGCCGGCGCCGACCGACGGCGCCTTGCTTGAGGGCTTTGAAAAGCTCGCGCCGCTGGGCATTCGCACCGTGGTGCATGCTGAAAACTCGTCCATCCTTGCGCGCCGCCAGCAGCGCATGCAGGCGGCCGGACGCATCGACTCGCTGGCGCACCTGGCTGCCCGGCCAGCGGTGGCAGAAATCGAAGCCATCGGCCGGGTGCTGACGCTGGCCGAATGGACTGGCGCGCGCGTTCATATCGCGCACCACAGCGCGGCCGATTCGCTGTACCTGCTGCGTGAAGCCAAGCGCCGCGGCGTGGACGTCACGGCGGAAACCTGTCCGCAGTACCTGCTGCTCAACACCGAGCACATGCGCACGCTGGGCGGCATCATGCGGCTGAATCCGCCGATCCGCGAGGCGCGTCACAACCAGCCCCTGTGGGACGCGCTGATGGACGGCACGATTGACATGATCGCCACCGACCACGCGCCGCATGCGCCGGACGAGAAAACGCGCGAGAGCATCTGGGACTGCGACTGCGGCTTTCCCGGTGTCGAAACCCAGATGCCGCTCATGCTGACCGAAGTCAACCGGGCTCGCGCCAGCCTGATGGACTACGTGCGCTGGAGTGCCATTGCCCCGGCCAAAGCCTGGGGCCTGTATGGCCGCAAAGGCGTGATTGCGCCGGGTGCCCATGCCGACATTGCCATCGTCGACATGGCGCGCACGGGCGTGCTGTCGCAAAAAGGCCTTCAGAGCATCAGCAAGATTTCACCCTGGAACGGCCGCGCGGTGCAGGGCTATCCCTTGCACACGCTGGTGCGGGGTCGCTTCGTGATGCAGCACGGTAAGCTGGTGGCTGACGCTGCGGGCTGGGGCCGCTCGGTCAAGAGCGTGCAGCAGATGCCTGCGCCCCGGCCGCGCAACACCGAGCATTACAGCAGCGCCATCTTGCAAACCCCTGCGGGCGAGCCAGTCAACGCGCTGCCGTCGGCGCAGGTGCTGGCCGAGCTCGGCGCCGATCTGGCGGCCGGCCGGAGCCAGACATGACGACAGCATTGCGCCAACAAGTCGACGTGTGGCGCATCGCGTGCAGCGGTCCGGGCGATCTGTCGGGCGTGCGCGCGCTGATCGACGCCGGCGAACTCGTGGCGGCCGAGGTGGTGGCGGTCATGGGTAAGACCGAGGGCAACGGCTGCGTCAACGACTTCACCCGCGAGTACGCCAGCAGCGCCTGGTGTCACTTGCTGGGCGCTGCGCTGGCTTGTACGCCCGAGCAGGTGCACGGCCGGGTTGCACTGGTCATGTCGGGCGGCACCGAGGGCGTGCTGTCGCCGCATTTCACGGTGTTCACGCGGCGCTGGCTGCCGGCGGCCGATGGCGGCGCGATGTTGCCCAAGCGGCTGGTGGTGGGCATTGCCCGCACCCGCGACTTTTTGCCTGAAGAAATGGGCCGCGCGGCGCAGATCGAAGCCACGCGGGAAGCCACCCTGGCGGCCATGCGCGACGCCGGCATCAGCGACGCGGCCGACGTGCATTTCGTGCAGGTCAAGTGCCCCTTGCTGACCGCTGGAAAGACCGCCGCGGCTCTGGCGCGCGGCATGGCGCCGGTCACGCAGGACAGCTACGAGTCCATGGGCTACTCCCGCGGTGCCTCCGCCCTGGGCGTGGCGCTGGCGCTTGGCGAGGTGCAGCCTGCTGAGGTCAGCGACGCCTGCGTGTTGAGCGACTGGCGCCTTTATTCGGCGCGGGCTTCGGCTTCGGCAGGTATCGAGCTCGAGGGCAATGTGGTGATCGTGCTGGGTGAGGCTGCGGGCAGCGCCTCGAGCCTGCGCATCGCTCACACCGTCATGGCCGACGCCATTGACGCCGCCAGCGTGCGGGCGCTGCTGCGCAACGCTTTTGACCTGGACCCCGACCGTGATGCCGGCGAGGTCGCGGCCCGGGTGGTGAACCTGCTGGCCAAGGCCGAAGCCAGCCCGAACGCCCTCGTGCGCGGCGTGCGCCACACCATGCTCAACGACTCGGACATCCACTCCACGCGCCATGCGCGCGCCGTGGTCGGCGGGGTTCTGGCCTCGGTGGTGGGGCAGGGCGCCTTGTATGTCTCGGGCGGTGCAGAGCACCAGGGGCCTGCCGGTGGCGGGCCCTTGGCGGCCATCGTGCGCATGCCGGACAGTCTGGCGCCGTAGTTGTTTGCTTTTTGACATTTGCGGAAAGAACCCATGAACAAGGCCTTCATTCAATTGTCCGACGTGACCCTGCGTTACGGCAGCGCAAGCGCCGGCACGCTCGCGCTGGACCACACTTCGCTGGGCATCGACAAGGGCGACTTTGTCGCGCTGGTCGGCCCCAGCGGTTGCGGCAAATCGACCATCCTCAAGCTGGTTGCCGGCTTGCTCAAGCCGAGCTCGGGCGCGGTGATCGCAGCGGGCCGCGAGGTCGGCAGCGTGGCCTCGCGCGGGCCGGCCAACAGCAATGCCTCAGACGCGCCGCGGCTGCGCGTGGGCCTGGCGTTTCAGAACCCGACCATGCTGCCCTGGCTGACGATCCGCGACAACGTGATGATTCCGCTCAAAATCGTCGATCCCTTTCGGCAAGACTACCGGCGCAAGCGCCACGGCGAGTACACCGACCGCGTCGAGGCGCTGCTGACCCAGGTCGGCCTGCGCGGCTTTGGCGACAAGCGGCCCTGGCAACTCTCGGGCGGCATGCTTCAGCGCGCCTCGCTGTGCCGGGCGCTGGTCCACGAGCCAGAGTTGCTGCTGCTTGACGAGCCTTTCGGCGCGCTCGACCAGTTCACCCGTGAAGAGCTCTGGGACATCATGCAGTCGCTGTGGATGAGCCAGAAACCTACGGTGCTGCTGGTCACGCACGACCTGCGCGAGTCCGCCTACCTGGCCAACCGCATCTGCGTCATGAGCGCCCGTCCGGGCCGCATTCTCGAGGTGCGCGACGTGCCTTTCGAGCGCCCGCGCACGCTGGAGAGCAGTTATGGCGCCGACTTCGCCGCTTTGGTGCAGCAGCTGCGCATGCGCATCGCCCAGGCTCGCCGCGACGGCGATGCTGTTGATCTCGCCCACGCGGAAACCACCCACCCAAGTCATTCCAAGGGAGTGCCAGCATGAGCAATATCTCCGTTCAGACGCGCCAGCGCATGTTGTCGGCTTTCACCCTGGCCGGCTTCTTTTTGTTTTGGGAAATCGCCTGCCTGATCAGCGGCGTGTCGGACCTGGTGTTGCCAAGGCCCAGCCAGGTCGCTGTGGTGCTGTTCCAGAAAATGCCGCTGCTGTGGCCGCACACGGTGCAGACGCTCTACACCACGCTCGCAGGCTTTGCCTTGGGCGTGCTGGCCGGCATTGTGATTGGGGTGTTCATCGGATCGTCGCGCCTGGCTTATGACGTGGCTTACCCGCTGCTGGTCGGTTTTTCGAGCATCCCGAAGGTGGCGGTGGTGCCGCTGTTCGTGGTCTGGTTTGGTTCGGGCACGGTGCCGGCGATTCTCACCTCGATGGTCATCAGCATCTTTCCGGTGGTGGTGAATGTGGCCACGGGCCTTGCCAGCACCGAGCCCGAGCTTGAAGACGTGCTGCGCGTGCTCGGTGCGCGCAAGCGCGACATCTTGTGGAACGTCGGCCTGCCGCGGGCGCTGCCGTATTTGTTCGCCTCGCTCAAGATTGCCATCACGCTGGCTTTTGTCGGCACCGTGCTCAGTGAAACCGTGGCGGCCAACAAAGGCATTGGCACGGTGATGATGATTGCGAGCGGCAATTTTGATGTGCCGCTGGTGTTTGCCGGCCTGGTGCTGCTGGCCGTGATGGGCGTAGCGCTGTATGCCGCGTCTTCACTGCTCGAGCGCCGGATGACCGGTTGGGCGCAGCGCAAGACTGAAATGGCCATGGGCTGAAGGTCTGGCTCTTTATTTTTCGAACGGAAAACGCTGATGTCACTGATCAAGATCACCGCTGGCGGCCTGCAATTCAAGGGCCAGACGCATCCCGATGCGCCGCTGACCGTGGCGGCCTTCATGAACTTGCTGCCCTACCGGCAAAAGCTGATTCATGTGCGCTGGAGCGGCGAGGGCTGCTGGGTGCCGCTGGGCGACTTTGAGTTGGGCGTGGGTTTTGAGAACCACACCAGCCACCCGTCGGTGGGTGACGTGCTGTTTTACCCGGGCGGCTACAGCGAGACCGAAATCATCCTGGCCTATGGGGCTTGCAGTTTTGCCAGCAAGATGGGCCAGCTCGCGGGCAACCATTTTCTGACCATCACCGAAGGCCGCGAGCAGCTTCGCGAGCTGGGCCGCAAAGTGCTCTGGGAGGGCGCGCAAGACGTGTTGTTTGAAGCGCTTTGAGTTCGCGGCTTTGGCAAGCCCCGGCTGAAGCGGGTTGTTGCCACCCGCGGCTTGCCCTGAGTCGCCGGGCTTACGCGGCCTGGCGGCTGCGCTGAATCGCCTGGGCCGCTTGCCGGACCAGGTCCGGGCCTTTGTAAATCAGGCCGGTGTAGATTTGCACCACGTCAGCGCCCGCGTCGATCTTGCTCAGCGCATCGGCTGCGCTCAAGATGCCGCCCACGCCGATGATGGGAAAGCCCTTGCCCAGGCTCTTGCGCAGATGGCGGATCACATGGTTGCTGGCTTCAAGTACCGGGCTGCCTGACAAACCGCCGGCTTCGGCCGCATGGGGCAGGCCGGCCACTGCCTCGCGGCTGACGGTGGTGTTGGTTGCCAGCAGGCCCCAGCCAAGGCGGCTGGTGGCCGCGTCGGCTTCGGCGTAACGCTGCAAGGTATGGGCAATCACCGCAATCTGGCTGTCGTCCAGGTCGGGCGCGATCTTCACGAAGAAGGGCACACGCCGGCCATGCTGCTGGGCCAGCGTTTCGCGGCGGCTGGCCATGGCGCCGAGCAGCGCATCCAGCGCTTCATCGGCTTGCAGCGTGCGCAGGTTCTTGGTGTTGGGGCTGGAGATGTTGATGGTCACGTAGTCGGCGTGCGGGTAAACGCCGTCCAGGCAAGCCAGGTAATCATCGGTCGCGCGCTCCATCGGCGTGCTCGCGTTTTTGCCGATGTTCAGGCCCAGCAACATGGGCGCCTGGCCACGTCGCTCGCTGTCCGCCCGAAATTTGGAATTTTTGACGTTCTCGACAAAGGCCTCAAGGCCGTCGTTGTTCAGGCCCAGACGATTGATCAGCGCGTTCGCTTCGGGCAGGCGAAACATGCGCGGCTTGGGGTTGCCGATTTGCGGCTTGGGCGTGACCGTGCCGACTTCAACAAAACCAAAACCCATGGCGGCCAGGCCGTCGATGCAGCGCGCGTTTTTGTCCAGTCCGGCGGCCATACCGACGCGGTTGGGGAAATGCAGGCCGGCGACTTCGACCGGGTCTTCAATTCGACCGCCGCAATAAGCCAGTTTGAGCGGCGTATGCTGGGTCAGCGCCAGCGACTTCATGGTCAGATCGTGCGCAGCTTCTGCGTCCATGCCAAACAAAAAAGGGCGGGCCAGGGCGTAAGGAAGCAGGGACATTGGATAATTCAAGGCTGAATGGCAAGGCAGCGACACGGCGCAGCGGGCGGGGCCTGGCGGGCGTGGGCAAGAGCCCTGATTGTCGCAAAAACCGACGCACCGCCATTTTTTCGTCGCCTTAGCGGCTTCTTTTTTTCGTTTCAATTTCAAGCGACTTTCCATGACCCAAGATGAACTGAAAACCCTCGTCGGCCAGGCCGCCCTGCACTACATCTTGCCCGGCATGCTGGTCGGCGTGGGCACCGGCTCGACTGTCAACAAGTTCATTGATGCATTGGCCAGCGTCAAGGACAGCATCGCGGGCGCGGTCTCCAGCTCGAACGCCTCGACCGAGCGACTGCAAGCCCTGGGCATCCGGGTGTTCGAGGCGACCGAGGTCGAAGAACTCGCCGTGTATGTAGACGGCGCCGATGAAATTGATCACGCCGGTCACATGGTCAAGGGGGGCGGCGCTGCGCTGACGCGCGAAAAAATCGTCGCTGCGCAGTCGCGCCAGTTCATCTGCATTGCCGACGAGTCCAAGCGGGTCACGGTGCTCGGCAAGTTCCCTTTGCCGGTTGAAGTGATCCCGATGGCGGCGAAGCGCATCGCGCGCCAGTTTGCCGCGCTGGGTGGCCTGGCTAGCTTGCGCCTGAAAGACGGCGCGCCGCTGGTCACTGACAACGGCCAACACATACTGGATGTGACCGGCTTGCAGATTCAGGACCCGCGAGCTTTCGAGCTGCAAGTCAGCCAATGGCCGGGCGTGGTGACGGTCGGCGTGTTTGCCTTTCAAAAGGCCGATGTCTGCCTTTTGGGCACCGAAGCAGGCGTGAAGACGCTGACGTTTTAAGCGGCTTCAAGCCTGACGCAGACTGCCGCTGTTGTAGAGTGAGCCGATGAGCATTCCTTTTCAAGCGATCCGGCCCGGCGCGCATTTGTCCGAGCAGGTCGCGCAGGCTTTGTCAGCGCAGATCAGCGCCGGGCAACCTGCGACGGGAGAAAAGCTCGCGACCGAAGCCGTGCTGGCGCAGCAGTTTGGCGTGAGTCGCACGGTGGTGCGTGAAGCCGTGTCGCGGCTCAAGTCGCTGGGCTTGCTGGAGTCCAGGCAGGGCAGCGGTGTTTTTGTGCGCGCGGCAGGCTTTTCGCCCCTGAGTTTTGACGCCAGCCTGGCCGCGTCGCGCCAGGCGGTGATCCAGATGGTGGAGGTGCGGCGCGGGCTTGAAGCCGAAGTGGCTGCGCTGGCCGCCGAACGCCGCAGCGCCAGCGACGTGCAGCGCATCCGGCAGTGCATGAGCGCGCTGGCCGACGCTGTGGCCGCCGGCGGTGACGGCGCCGAGGAAGACGTGAATTACCACCGCGCCATCGCTGACGCCGCGCGCAATCCGTTTTTGATCAGCACGCTCGACTATTTGCGGCAGTTTTTACGCGGCGTGACCCGCGTGACCCGCGCCAACGAAGCCAGGCGCGCCGACTTTGTGCGGCAAGTGCAAAACGAGCATGAAGCCATCGCCAGCGCCATAGAAGCCGGCGAGCCCGGCACCGCCCGCCGCGCTGCGGCGGCGCACATGAGCAACGCCATCGAGCGCATCGAGCAAGCCGACCCGGCGTTCTGGGAACAAGAGGGCCTGCAACTGGCCAGCCCGCTGGTGTCTGGCGCGGCGCGTGGTTAAAGGCCCGCGCTGCGGCGAATCCGGCTGAAGTCGGGCTTGTGTTGGGCTTGGGTCAGGCTAGAAACAAGCCGATGCTTTGGTTCAGGAACTCGCCGGCGCCAGGGTCTCCAGCAGAAGCTGACTGGTGGCCCCAGATCGAAGGAATCTCCAGAAATTGCGCGCCGGTGATCTGGCTGGCGGCCCATTGCGCGCAGGCGACCGGGTTGTACAAGTCCAGCGGCGGCGCCAGGATCAGGGTTTTGGCCTTGACGCAGGCCAGCGCCGCGCTGGTGTTGGCGTCTAGGTCGGCCAGCGCGCTTGCGCAGGGCAGGCCCGGGGTGGAGCCCACGTCGTGCGCGTCATAAGCCCAGGATTGGTAGATCCAGTCCAGCGGCGAGAAACCTTGCGCCTGCCAGAGCAGGGTGCGGCTTTGAATCTCGTCTTGAACCGCCTCGGCCGAACCCAGGGCCTGGTCCCATTGCTGCGGCGTGCGCGAGCACAGCATCTGCATCAGCGGCACCCAGGCCTCCCAGCAAGCCGGGTCGCCCCGTGACCAGCCCGGGTGGGCTTGCAGGACCTTGCGCGAGGTGGTGTTGAAAATCTGCGCCCAGGCCGAGGTTCTGGCCATGGGCGTCATGGCCACCACGTGGTCCATGCGCGTGGGTTCGCTGACCGCCCATTGCAAGGCCTGCATGCCGCCCATCGAGGCGCCGACCACCGCGTGCAGGCGCGTGACCCCGAGTCGGTCCAGCAAAGCCTGCTGGCTGCGCACCATGTCCCGAATGCAAAAACGCGGAAACTGCTCGCCGGCCTGACGCACGGAGTTGGACGGCGAACTGCTCAGGCCATTGCCCAGGGCGTCGACCGCGATGACGGTGACTCGCGCCGGGTCCAGCGCCCGGCCCGGTCCGATCAGGAAATCAAGGCGGTGATGGGTGCTGCCAATCGCGCTCAGGGCCAGCACCACGGGTCGGCCGGCCGCGAGCTCGCCATGAACGACATAAGAGACTTGCGCGTCCAGCATGAGCTCGCCGCTCTCCAGGGGCAGATCACCGAGCGGCATGCAGAGATGCGGGCGGTCAATCCAGCCCTCTTGCAGTGCGGGATGGGCCATGGTTCAGCCGGGAAACTCGATCACTGCACGAATGACCTTGCCCTGGCTCATCGCCTCGAAGCCGAGGTTGATGTCCTTGAGCGGCAGCCGCGTGGTGATCAGCTCATCGAGCAGCAAGTCGCCAGCCAGATAGCGTTCGGCCAGCCAGGGGAAGTCGCGCCGGGGCCGTGCGCCGCCGTAGCTGGAGCGGACGATTTTCTTGTCGCCCATCAGCGAGCCAAAGCGCAGGCGCACGTCCTGATTCACCGGGGTTTTACCCAAAATGACCAGTTGCCCGCCCGGTCGCAAGGCCTCGAGCGACATTCGAAGGGTTTCTTCGCTGCCGGCGCATTCAAACACGTAGTCCGCGCCGCGCCCGGCGGTCAGGTCCTTGACCTCTGTCACGGCGTCCTCGACATCCGGCCCGAGAAAGTGCGTTGCACCCATGCGCTCGCTGAGCGCCTGCCGGGCGGCCGAACGATCCACTGCAATCACGGTGCGGGCGCCCGCCATGCGCGCGCCTTGCAGCACATTCAGGCCGACCGCACCGCAGCCGATCACCAGCACGTGGGCGCCGGCTTCGACCCGGGCGTGACGCATGGCTGCGCCCACGCCGGTCATCACGCCGCAGCCGATCAGGCAGGCCCGGTCGAAGGGCATCTCGCGCGGGATGACGATGGCGCCGGACTCGGGCACCACGCAGTACTCGGCATGCGAGGACACCACTGAAAAGTGATGAAGCGTCTGGCCCTTGATCTGGTAGCGCGAGCTGCCGTCCATGAGGAAGCCGGCGGGTTGATGCCGACTGAACGGTTCGCACAAAATGGGCTGGCCTCGCTCGCAGTAGAAGCAATGTCCGCAATGCGGATTCCAGGAGCACACCACATGGTCGCCCACGCGAACCTGCGTGACCGCACTGCCGACTTCTTGCACCACGCCAGCGCCTTCATGGCCCAGCACAATCGGCAGGGGATACGCCAGACTGCCCTGCATCACTTCAAGGTCGGTATGGCACAAACCACTGGCGCGCATGCGAACCAGCACGTCATCCGGTTTGAGCGCCAGCAAGTCGCCTGTTTCGATTTGCAAGGGCTCGCCCACCTTGCGCAACACCGCGGCCTGGAATTTCACGTCAATACCTTCATGGCAAGCTTAGTAGCGCGGCGCCACGCCATAGACCAGGTCTGGCAGCCACAGCGTGATTTGCGGAAAAACGGTCAGCATCAGCAAGACCACCAGCATGGCGCCCAAAAAGGGCATGACTTCCACGGAATAGTCTTCCATGGGAACCCGCAGGACTTGCGAACTGATGAACATCATCTGCCCGACCGGCGGGGTGATCCCGGCGATCGTGAGGTTGGTGATCAGCACCACGCCGAAGTGGACCATGTCGACGTTCAGCTTGAGCAGGATGGGCACAAAAATCGGCGTCAGGATGATCAGCGCCGAAGTGCCCTCGATGGCGGTTCCCAGCACGATCAGCATGACGTTGATCAGCAGCAGCAAAGCCAGCGGGTCCTTGGTCAATGTCAGCATCCAACTGGCCATTTGCGGCGGAATGCGCTCCCAGGCCAGGTAAAAACCGAAGGCCGATGCGGCGCAAATCATCAGCATCACCGAGCTGGTGTCAAGTGCCGTTTCCTTGAGCACTTTGGGCAGGTCCCGAATATTGAGCGTCCCGTAGGCAAACAGGCCCACGCAGATGGTGTAAAGCACCGTGATGGCGCCGGCCTCGGTAGGCGTGAAGATGCCGTAGCGAATGCCCACGACGATGAACACCGGAATGGACAGGGCCCACAAGGCTTCGCTAAAAGCCACGCCCACGGCTTTGTAGCCAGCGAACTCGCTGCGCACCGGCAGGTAGCCGCGTTTCTTGGAGATGACCCAGGTCACCAGCATCAAGGCGGCGGCCAGCAGGATGCCCGGA
>CAJAOB010000013.1 GCA_903941205.1 uncultured Burkholderiales bacterium
CATCATGCCCGGCTTCACCCACCTGCAAGTGGCGCAACCTGTGAGCTTTGCGCACCACCTGCTGGCTTATGTGGAGATGTTCAGCCGGGATGCCGAGCGCATGGTCGACGTTCGTCGCCGCACCAATCGCCTGCCGCTGGGCAGCGCTGCTTTGGCCGGCACCACCTACCCGCTGGACCGCGAACGCGTGGCCCGCACGCTCGGCATGGTGGACGCGCAAGGCCAGCCGCAAGTCTGCCAAAACAGCCTGGACGCCGTGAGCGACCGCGACTTCGCCATCGAGTTCACCGCTGCCGCCAGCCTGTGCATGGTGCACATCAGCCGTTTCAGCGAAGAACTCATCTTGTGGATGAGCCAGAACTTCGGATTTGTGAAGATTGCCGACCGCTTCACCACCGGCTCGTCGATCATGCCGCAGAAGAAAAACCCCGACGTGCCCGAACTCGCCCGCGGCAAGACCGGCCGCGTGGTCGGCCACCTGATGGGCCTGATCACCCTCATGAAAGGCCAGCCCCTGGCCTACAACAAAGACAACCAGGAAGACAAAGAGCCGCTGTTTGACACCGTGGACACGCTCAAGGACACCCTGCGCATCTTCAGCGAAATGGTCGGCGGCCAGCTCAACACGGCCACCGGCCAAAAGGAAGGCGGCATCACCGTCAACGCCCCGGCCATGGAAGCCGCCGTCAAAAAAGGCTACGCCACCGCCACCGACCTGGCCGACTACCTGGTCAAAAAAGGCCTGCCCTTTCGCGACGCCCATGAAGTGGTCGCGCACGCCGTCAAAACCGCCCAGGGCATGGGCGTGGACCTGTCAGAGTTGCCCCTGGCCATTTTGCAAAAGTTTGACAGCCGCATCGAGGAAGATGTCTTTGGTCCGCTCAGCCTGCAAGGCTCGCTGAACGCGCGCAACACTCTGGGCGGCACGGCATCCGCGCAAGTGCGGATGCAGATTGCAAGACATCAGGCCCGGCTGGGCTGATGCCGTGGCACCTTCCCCGCGCTGAGGCCGGATACCGCAGCGCGCGGCGGGCATTCGCACCAAAAATTACGGCCCTTTCAGCTGATGCGTCCTGCGCATGATCAGCTTGTGCGGTAGTCAGGCATCAAGCCGTGGGATGCGAAGCAGCTTAGATCCTCGAGGTCGGCCCCAATGCCGATGGGCCGACCGGTTCCCTCCTCCAGTTCGCGCAGCATCAGGTAGCGATACCAAGGGTCGGTCCGGTGATCACCGATTCACCGAGCGCTCCGAAGAAGCCGTGGCCGTCATTGTTTGACAGGTCATCGCGCGGTTTTCGGCCGCACGCCCAGGCACGTGACAGCGAGTCGGGCGCCAGCAAAGCGCCGGCAATTTCCTCCAGGCCGTCAACGCCATCAGTGTCGCCGGCCAAGGCATGAACGCCGGCTTGTCAGTCCAGCGCGAGAGCCATGGCCAGCAAGCATTCGACGTTGCGCCCGCCGCGCCCGTGGCCGCGCACGGTGACCGTGGTTTACCCGCCAGAGAGCGGGACGCAAGGCGTCGAAAAAGCTTGGCCGCAGCGCGTCACCGCCAGGCCCGACAAGGGACCTGACCAATGCGACACGACCGCCTGCGCCATGGCCGCCGAAGCCTTGCCCGCACCAATGACGATGAGCCGGCCTACAGGGGGCGCCGGCAAATTCGGCGGGACGCATAACGCGGGTTGGGAGCTGGCGATCGCAGCGTCGAACATGCGGCGAAGCAGTTCGACTGGTTTCCGAGGGCTGAGGGCTTGCGTCATCAAGGAATTTTTCTGCCCAAGCCTCAGGCTGCCTTTTGGCCGATCTCAAAGTTCGCCAACTGCTCGAGCGCCCGGACCATCGCCGAGTGATCCCAGGACTTGCCGCCATGAGCAACGCAAGCGTTGAACAATTCCTGCGCCGTGGCCGTGTTGGGCAACGAGACACCGAGCGCTCGGGCACTGGACAAGGCCAGGTTCAGATCCTTTTGGTGCAGCTCGATGCGAAAGCCCGGGTTGAAACTGCGATCGACCATGCGCTCGCCATGCACTTCCAGAATCTTCGATGAGGCGAAGCCGCCTATGAGCGCCTGCCGCACGCGCGCCGGATCAGCGCCGGCCTTGGCAGCGAACAACAAGGCTTCGGCCACCGCTTCGATGTTCAGCGCCACGATGATCTGATTGGCCACCTTGGCAGTCTGGCCGTCACCGTTGGCGCCGACCAGGGTGATGTTCTTGCCCATGAGCGCAAACAGCGGTTTGACTTTCTCGAAAGTGGCCTCGGGGCCGCCGACCATGATCGACAAGCTCGCGTTCTTGGCGCCGACTTCGCCGCCGGACACTGGCGCGTCAAGGTAGTCGCAGCCCAGCGCATTGATCTTCTGGGCGAAGCCCTTGGTCGCAATCGGCGAGATCGAACTCATGTCGACCACCACCTTGCCTTGGCTCAGGCCGGCGGCAATGCCGTTTGCGGCGAAGAGTGCGGCCTCGACATCGGGCGTGTCGGGCACCATCATGATGATGATGTCAGCGCGCTCGGCAACGCCGCGCGCACTCACGCACTGGGTGGCCCGGCTGTGGGCAATGGCTTCGGGCATCTTGCCCCGGGTGAAAACAAACAACTGGTGACCCGCGTTGATCAGGTGCTGCGCCATGGGGCTGCCCATGATGCCAAGGCCGACAAAGCCAATCTTGAGTGGTGATGCAGTCATGAAAATTCCTTGTTGTGCGTGTGTCGAATCAGGCGCCGTCAGGGCCCGACAAGGCGCTGCCGCCATGGCAGGCCCGCCAAGGTGGTCGATGCCGGCTTGTATTCGCAGCCAATCCAGCCCTCGTAGCCAATGCGATCGAGGTGGGCGAAGAGAAACGGCCAGTTGATCTCGCCCGTCCCGGGCTCGTTGCGGCCGGGGTTGTCGGCCAGCTGGATGTGAGCTATGCGCGACAGGTTTTTTTGCAGGGTGGCTGCCAGCTCGCCTTCCACGCGCTGCGCGTGATAGATGTCGTACTGGACAAAGGCGTTGTCAGCGCCCACGGCGTCCAGAATCGCCAGCGCCTGGTCGGTCCGGCTCAGGTAAAAACCGGGGATGTCGTAAGTGTTGATGGGCTCGATCAACAAACGCAGCCCGGCTGGCTTGAACGCCGCAGCAGCGCGCGACAGGTTGCTGACAAAGGCCTCGCGCAGCGCCTGCGGCGCTACACCGGCTGGGGCCTTGCCCGCCAGACAGTTGATCTGCGGCACGCCCAGCGCCAGCGCATAGTCCATGGCCTGGGCGATGCCCGAGCGAAACTCTTCGGTGCGCGCCGGATCGCAGGCCATGCCGCGCTCGCCCGCATCCCAGTCGCCCGCCGGAAGGTTATGCAGAACCAGTCTAAGGCCGTTGTCGTCAAGCCGATGCCGGATTTCCTTGACCGGATAAGCGTAGGGAAAAAGAAACTCGACAGCCTTGAAGTCGGCCTTGGCGGCGGCCTCGAAGCGGTCCAGAAAAGGCAGCTCGGTAAAGAGCATGCTCAGGTTGGCAGAAAATTTAGGCATGAAAAATTGCGGGTAAACAAATTTGACGAATCACTCAAGCAAGCCAGCCAGTTCGAGACCTTGCGAGCCATCGGGATGGCGACAGTCAATTTCCTCGAACTCGTTGACCTTGTCGATCTCGGTGCCCATTGCGATATTCGTCACTTTTTCGAGGATCACCTCGACGACCACCGGCACGCGGTACTTTTGGGCCATGGCATTGGCCTCGACCAGCGCGCTCTGGATTTTTTCGGGGTCGGTCACGCGCAAGCTCTTGCAACCCAGACCCTGCACCACCGCCTGATGGTCCACGCCATAGCTTTGCAAGGTGGTGTCGTCCACGTTCTGATTTTCGAAGGCAAGCTGCACGCAAAAATCCATTTCGAAGCCGCGCTGGCTTTGGCGGATCAGTCCCAGGTAGCTGTTGTTCACCAGCACATGCACATAAGGCAGGCGGAACTGCGCGCCCACCGCCAGCTCTTCCACCATGAACTGGAAGTCGTAATCGCCGGACAAGGCCACCACGGTGCGGGTCGGGTCGGCTGCCACCACGCCCAAGGCTGCAGGCATGGTCCAGCCCAGCGGGCCGGCCTGGCCGCAGTTGATCCACTGGCGCGGTCCGAACACGTTCAGAAATTGCGCGCCGGCGATCTGGCTCAGGCCGATGGTGGTGACGTAGATGGTGTCGCGCGGGAACACCTTGTTCATCTCTTCGTAGACGCGCATGGGCTTGATCGGCGTCTCGGTGTAATGCGTCTTGCGGTGCATCAGCTGCTTGCGTTCGGCGCAGCGCCCCGCCCAGTTGCCAAAGTCCTTGAGCCGCGCGGCCGCCTTGCGCTCGCGGGCCACCTGAACAAACAGTTCGAGCGCCGCTCTGGCGTCGCTGACGATGCCCAGATCCGGGTTGAAGACTCGGCCAATTTGCGTGGGCTCGATGTCCACGTGAATGAAGGTGCGACCCTTGCAATAGACCTCGGTCGAGCCGGTGTGGCGATTGGCCCAGCGGTTGCCAATGCCCAGCACAAAGTCGCTGGCCAACAGCGTGGCGTTGCCGTAACGGTGACTGGTCTGAAGACCGACCATGCCCGCCATCAAAGGATGGTCATCAGGTATGGAACCCCAGCCCATGAGCGTCGGAATCACTGGCACGCCAATGAGTTCTGCAAACTCCACCAGAAGTTCAGAGGCCTCGGCATTGATGATGCCGCCACCGGCCACGATGAGCGGTTTGTCGGCGGCCATCAACATGTCCAGCGCTTTTTCAATCTGCTTGCGCGTGGCCGCGGGCTTGTAGACGGGTAGCGGCTCGTAAGTGTCGATGTCGAATTCGATCTCGGCCATCTGCACATCAAACGGCAGATCAATCAGCACCGGGCCGGGGCGGCCGGAACGCATCAGGTGAAAGGCTTGCTGGAAGCTGCGCGGCACCAGCGCCGGTTCGCGCACGGTCACGCTCCATTTGGTGACAGGCTTGCTGATGGACTCGATGTCGACGGCCTGAAAGTCTTCCTTGTAAAGGCGCGCCCTGGGCGCCTGGCCGGTGATGCACAAAATCGGGATGCTGTCGGCAATGGCCGAATACAGGCCGGTGATCATGTCGGTGCCGGCCGGCCCGCTGGTGCCTATGCACACGCCGATATTGCCCGCCTTGGCCCGGGTATAACCCTCGGCCATGTGAGAGGCGCCTTCAACGTGGCGCGCCAGGATGTGCGAGATCGACTCGCGCTCACGCAGCGCCGCGTAAAGTGGATTGATGGCGGCACCGGGCACGCCAAAAGCCTGGGTGATACCTTCTTTTTCCATGACCAGCACGGCGGCCATGGCAGCCTTCATTTTCGCCATCGAAATCTCCTGCGAGGGGTTGTTGAACGGCTCGAAGTATTCCGGCTGGGCGCCGCGCACGGAAGCCCGTCGCGGTGCATTACGCTTATTCCATATTGGAATACTCGTGTTGAAACCGCAGTGCTGCTGTGGTTTACTCGAGCGCATGGATCGCCTACAAGCCATTCAACTGTTCATCCGGGTGGTGGACCTGGGCTCCTTCAGCAAGGCGGCGGCCGACCTGCGCATCGGCCAACCCTCGGCCACCAAACTGGTGGCACAACTTGAAAAGCAACTCGGCTCCCGCCTTTTGCATCGCACCACACACGGCGTGAGCCCGACGGAAATCGGCTCGCTGTATTACGAAAAATGCAAGCTGATTGCCCATCACTTCGAGGAGGCCGAAACCGTGACTGCGCTGCTGCAGTCACAACTGCAAGGCGGTTTGCGCATCAGCACCTCGGTAGCTTTCGGCCGGCGCGTTCTGGTGCCTCTGGTGGTTCGCTTCATGAAGCTCAATCCAAAACTGCAAGTCGAACTGAGTTTTGATGACCGCTATGCAGACTTGGTGGCCCAAGGCATTGACGTCGCTATTCGCATGGGCCCGCTGGCCGATTCCACGCTGGGTGCGCGCTTCCTGGGCATCAACCCCTGGGTGGTGGTGGCATCACCCGATTACCTGGCGCAACGCGGCGTGCCAGAAAAGCCAGCCGATCTGGCCGGACACGACGCGCTTGTCTATAGCACCGTGCAAGGTGACGCCCGATGGCTGTTCACGGGCGCCGACGGGCGCCTGAACCCGATCACAGTGCGAGGTCCGCTGCGCTCGAACAACCTGTCGGCGATCTTGTCGGCTGCCCGCGGCCACATGGGCGTGGCGGCGCTGCCGTGGTATGTAGCCCACGAGTCTGTCCGCGCCAATGCCGTGACGCCCGTGCTATCAGAGTGGTCTTTACCCTCGCAAGAAATCCACGCGGTTTACACCTCCCCGCGTCTGGTTCCGGCGAAAGTCACCAGCTTTATCGAATGGCTGCAAGGCCAGCTCGGCCAGCGTTGGTGGTCCGAGCCACTGTAACCGGCAACAACTTGATGGCGGCCCCCAACCCGCCAAACGCGGAGGTCGAGGCCTTAAAATCGCAGACTGCGCAAACCCAACCCGAAACAAGTGGAGGTTTGCACTTTCAAGTTTTTTGCGCAATTTGCGATTTTCCTCAGGCCCTCCATGACCCAGTTTGCGAAAGAAACCCTCCCCATCAGCCTGGAAGAGGAAATGCGGCGCAGCTACCTCGATTACGCCATGAGCGTGATCGTGGGGCGAGCCTTGCCAGACGCCCGGGACGGGCTCAAGCCGGTACACAGGCGCGTGTTGTTCGCCATGCACGAGCTCAACAACGACTGGAACCGGCCTTACAAGAAGTCGGCCCGTATCGTCGGTGACGTGATCGGTAAATACCATCCGCACGGCGACCAGTCGGTCTATGACGCGATTGTTCGCATGGCGCAGGATTTTTCGCTGCGCCACCTGCTGGTAGACGGCCAGGGTAACTTTGGCTCGGTGGACGGCGACAACGCGGCGGCCATGCGTTACACCGAAATCCGGCTGTCCAAGATTGCCCAGGAAATGCTGGCCGATATTGACAAGGAAACCGTTGATTTCGGGCCCAACTACGACGGCAGCGAAAAAGAGCCGCTGGTGCTGCCTTCGCGCATTCCCAATTTGCTGATCAATGGCTCGGGCGGTATTGCGGTGGGCATGGCCACCAACATTCCGCCGCACAACCTCAACGAAGTGGTTGACGCCTGTTTGCACATGCTCAAGAACCCTGAGGCGAGCATCGAGGACCTGATGGAAATCATCCCAGGCCCGGATTTCCCGACGGGCGGCATTATTTACGGCATCAACGGCGTGCGTGACGGCTACCGCACCGGCCGCGGTCGCGTGGTAATGCGCGCCAAGTGCCATTTTGAAGACATCGACAAAGGCCAGCGCCAGTCGATCATCGTGGACGAGCTGCCCTACCAGGTCAACAAAAAGACCCTGCAAGAGCGCATGGCCGAGCTGGTCCATGAAAAGAAGATTGAGGGCATCAGCCATATTCAGGACGAGAGCGACAAATCAGGCATGCGCCTGGTCATCGAGCTCAAGCGCGGCGAAGTGCCCGAGGTGGTGCTCAACAATTTGTACAAGCAGACGCAGTTGCAGGACAACTTCGGCATCAACATGGTGGCGCTGGTCAACGGCCAGCCTAAGCTGTGCAACCTCAAAGACCTGATCCAGGTCTTCCTGTCGCACCGCCGCGAAGTGGTCACGCGCCGCACCGTGTTCACGCTGCGCAAGGCACGCGAGCGCGGCCATGTGCTCGAAGGCCTGGCGGTGGCGCTGGCCAATATTGACGAATTCATTGCCATCATCCGCAATGCGCCCACCCCGCCGGTAGCCAAGGCCGAGCTGATGCTCAAGCCCTGGGACAGCAAGCTGGTGCGCGAGATGCTGACCCGCACGCGCGCCGATGGCGGTGTAGTGAACGCCGACGATTACCGGCCCGATGGCCTGGAAAAAGAGTTCGGCATGGGCAACGACGGCCTGTACCGGCTTTCAGAGACGCAGGCGCAAGAAATTTTGCAGATGCGTCTGCAACGCCTGACCGGTCTGGAGCAAGACAAGATCGTTGTCGAGTACAAGGACGTGATGGCCGAGATCGACGATCTGCTGGACATCCTGGCGCGCCCTGAGCGCGTCTCGACCATCATTGGTGACGAGCTGAGCGTGGTGAAAACCGAGTTCGGCCAGACCAAGCTGGGCGCCCGCCGCAGCCTGATCGAGCACAGCTCGTTTGACCTGAGCACCGAAGACCTGATCACGCCGACCGACATGGTGGTGACCTTGTCGCACCTGGGCTACATCAAGAGCCAGCCGCTGAGCGAATACCGCGCGCAAAAACGCGGCGGTCGCGGCAAGCAGGCGACCTCGACCAAGGAAGACGATTGGGTTGACCAGCTCTTTATCGCCAACACCCACGACTACATTCTTTGCTTCTCCAACCGCGGCCGCTTGTACTGGCTCAAGGTCTGGGAAGTGCCGGCCGGCTCGCGCGGCTCGCGCGGACGCCCCATCGTCAACATGTTTCCCCTGCAAGAAGGCGAAAAAGTCACGGTGGTGCTGCCGCTCACGGGCACCAACCGCAGCTTCCCGGCCGACCATTACGTCTTCATGGCCACTTCGATGGGAACCGTGAAGAAGACGCCGCTGGACGACTTCAACAACCCGCGCAAGGCCGGCATCATTGCCGTGGACCTGGACGAGGGCGACTTCCTGATTGGCGCCGCGCTGACCGACGGCAAGCATGACGTGATGCTGTTTTCTGACGGCGGCAAGGCCGTTCGCTTTGACGAAAACGATGTGCGCCCCATGGGCCGCACAGCGCGCGGCGTGCGCGGCATGATGCTCGAGGAAGGCCAGAACGTGATTGCCATGCTGGTCGCCGAAGACGAGCAGCAAAGCGTGCTGACCGCCACGCAAAACGGCTACGGCAAGCGCACCTCGATCGACGAATACACGCGTCACGGCCGTGGCACCAAGGGCATGATCGCGATTCAGCAAAGCGAGCGCAACGGCAAGGTCGTGGCCGCCACCCTGGTGCATGCCGACGACGAGATCATGCTGATCACCGATCGGGGCGTGCTGGTGCGCACGCGTGTCAGCGAGATCCGCGAAATGGGCCGCGCCACGCAGGGCGTGACGCTGATCGGGCTGGACGATGGTTCGCAGCTCAGCGGCTTGCAGCGCATTGTTGAAAACGATGCTGCCCTGGGCGAGAGCGCGCCCGAGGCCGACGGCGAGGCCCCGCAGGAGGCGGGCGAATGAGGGGCTGCATGAAAGTCAACACGCGGATGCTGGCCTCATGAGCCGCCCCTTCAACTTTTCTGCCGGCCCGGCCGTGCTGCCCGAAGAGGTACTGGAACGCGCGGCCGCCGAGATGCTGGACTGGCACGGCAGCGGCATGAGCGTGATGGAAATGAGCCACCGCGGCAAGGAATTCATCTCCATCTATGAAGCCGCAGAAGCCGACCTGCGCGAGTTGCTGGCCGTGCCCAAGGACTTCAGCATCTTGTTCATGCAAGGCGGCGGCATTGCCGAAAACGCGGTTGTTCCGCTGAATCTGTCGCGCGGCGAAAGCGCCGACTTTGTTGTGACCGGTGCATGGAGCGAGCGATCGCAAAAAGAGGCACGCAAATACTGCACCGTGAATGTGGCCGCCAGCAGCGCAGACACGGGCTACACCACCTTGCCCGATGCCGCGAGCTGGCAACTGAGCCGGGGTGCGCGCTATGTTCATGTATGCAGCAATGAAACCGTGCATGGCGTTGAAATGCACGAGCTGCCCGACCTCAAGGCGCTGGGCAGCGAGGCACCGCTGGTGGCTGACATTTCGTCGCACATGCTGTCACGGCCGGTGGACTGGAGCCGCGTGGGACTGGCCTTTGGTGGGGCGCAAAAAAACGTCGGCCCGGCAGGCGTGACCCTGGTGTTCGTGCGCCAGGAATTGCTCGGGCACGCCCTGGCGCATTGCCCTTCGGCCTTTGACTACAAGATCGTTTCCGACAACCAGTCGATGTACAACACGCCGCCCACTTACGGCATCTACATCGCCGGCCTGACCTTCCAGTGGCTCAAAGCCCAGGGCGGCGTGGGCGCCATCGAGCAGCGCAACATCGCCAAGGCGAACCTGCTCTATGACTTCATCGACAGCTCCGACTTTTACGTCAGCCGCGTCGCGAAAAATTGCCGCTCGAGAATGAACATTCCGTTTTTTCTGGCCGATGAAAAACTCAATGAGTCGTTTTTGGCCCAGGCCAAAGCGCGCGGCCTGCTGCAACTCAAGGGCTACAAAACCCTGGGCGGCATGCGCGCCAGCCTGTACAACGCCATGCCGCTGGCCGGCGTTGAAGCGCTGGTCGGCCACATGCGAGACTTTGAACAAAAACACGCTTGACCCGCGCCCAAACCATGACACCCACTCTCCCGGAACTCCGCATACAGATCGACAAGCTTGACCGCGAGCTGCTGGCGCTACTGAACCAGCGAGCCCATGTGGCCGAACAGGTCGGCGAGGTGAAAAGACGTGAAGGTTCGCCCTTTTTCCGGCCCGACCGTGTGGCCGCGGTCATTGAGAAAATCCAGCAAGCCAACACCGGCCCCCTCAAAGGCGAGCATGTGGCGTCCATCTGGCGCGAAATCATGTCGGCCTGCCTGGCCCTGGAAACACCTGTGCGCGTGGCCTATCTCGGCCCGGCGGGCACCTTCAGCGAGCAGGCGGCCTTGCAGTTTTTTGGCGCCAGCATCGAGCATGTGGCTTGCAGCAGCATTGACGAGGTGTTTCGGGCCACGGCCGGGGGCAGCGCCGGTTATGGCGTGGTGCCGGTTGAAAACTCGACCGAAGGCGTGGTCTCGCGCTCGCTCGACTTGTTCCTGAATTCGCCGCTGCACATCGTTGGCGAAACCAGTCTCATGGTGCGCCACAACCTGCTGCGCCTGTCAGACTCCCTTGAAGGCATCGAGGCTGTGTACGCGCACCCGCAGGCGCTGGCCCAATGCCAGGGCTGGCTGACTGCGCACCTGCCCAACGCCGAGCGCCGCACGGCATCTAGCAACGCCGAAGGCGCGCGCCTGGCCACCACCAACCCGGCCTGGGCCGGCATCGCCAGCGAACGCGCGGGCGTGCAGTTTGGTCTGCACACCGCCGCGCACGCCATCCAAGACGACGCTTTCAACCGCACCCGCTTTGCGGTGGTTTGCCTGCCGCAAACACTGCCCGCGCCGGCCGCCTCGGGCAAGGACTGCATCAGCCTGATCGTCTCCGTGCCGAACCGGCCAGGCGCAGTGCATGACATCCTGGGCCCGCTCAAGACCCATGGTGTGTCAATGACGCGCTTTGAATCGCGGCCAGCGCGTTCGGGCCAGTGGGAATACTACTTTTACATCGATCTCCAGGGCCATCCCTCGCAGCCGCATGTGGGGGCGGCGCTCAAGGAATTGCAGCAGATGTGCGCCTTCTTCAAAGTGCTGGGGGACTTACCCCGCCGGCGATTGAGGCGGGCACCGCGGTGTTCGAACAACTCGGCCTGATCGGCTGCGGCCTGATGGGCAGTTCTTTTGCGCTCGCACTCAAGCGCGCAGGCCTGGTCAAACGCGTGGTGGGTTTCAGTCCATCGCCCGCCAGCACCGAGATGGCGCTGAAGATGGGCGTGATTGACACAGTGGCCAGCTCGGCAGCGCAAGCAGCCACGGGCGCTGACCTGGTGCTGCTGGCAGTGCCGGTGGCAGCCACGGAAGCGACCTTGAAATCAATTGCACCGTTCGTCACGGCAGACAGCCTGGTGATGGACGTCGGCTCCACCAAACAGGACGTCGTGCGCGCAGCCCCAGAGGCCCTGGGCGCCCGCCTGCCCTGCTTCGTGCCGGCGCATCCG
Organism: uncultured Burkholderiales bacterium; assembly: GCA_903941205.1. Taxonomy (GTDB): domain Bacteria; phylum Pseudomonadota; class Gammaproteobacteria; order Burkholderiales; family Burkholderiaceae_C; genus Polaromonas. The sequence goes on from CAJAOB010000013.1 coordinate 11,782, forward strand.
ATCTGCGGCAAGGAGCGATCTGGCGTTCAAAACGCCGATGTCGACTTGTACGCTGGCAAAAAAGTGATCCTCACGCCTTTGCCCGAGACGGCCGAGCGGCAACTTGCCCAGGCGCGGCAGCTGTGGACCGCGCTGGGCTGCGAGGTCAGCGAGATGGCGCCCGATGCGCATGACGCCGCGTATGCAGCCGTGAGTCATTTGCCGCACCTGCTGGCATTTGCCATGATGAACAGCCTCAGCGCCCAAGCCCAAGGGCCCCAGTACCTGGCTTTGGCGGGTTCGGGCTTTAGAGACTTCACGCGCATCGCGGCCAGCGAGCCGGCGATGTGGCGCGACATCTTGCTGGCCAACCGTGACGAGCTGCTGGCGCAGTCGCGGCTGTTCCAAGCCAGCCTTCAGGCGCTGGAGCAACTGATTGCAGCCGGCGATGCCGGGCAGTTGCACAGATCGATTGCGCAGGCCAGTCAGAGCCGCGCCCACTGGCCGCACCCGCCAGCGCCTTCTTCCCCCCAACAACATTGAGCCGGCAACATGTTTGATATCGAGTTTCTGGACATTCCGCCACTGACCAGCGCCCACGGTACGGTCCGCTTGCCGGGCTCCAAGAGCATTTCGAACCGCGTCTTGCTGCTGGCCGCCCTGAGCCAGGGCGAAACCGTGGTGCACGACTTGCTGGCCTCGGATGACACCGCGGTAATGCTGGCGGCGCTCCGGCAACTGGGCTGCTCGGTAGAGCAGACCGAGCACACCGCCGTCATTGGCGGGCTGGGCGGCAAGCTGGTAACGCGGCAAGCCAAGCTGTTCATGGGCAATGCCGGCACCGCCATGCGCCCCCTCACGGCCGCGCTCGCGCTGCTGGGCGGCGACTTTGAACTCTCGGGCGTGCCGCGCATGCACGAGCGCCCCATCGGCGACCTGGTGGATGCGCTGCGGCAACTAGGCTGCAACATCGACTACCTCGGCCAGGACGGATTCCCCCCTCTGCACCTCAAGCCCGGCCCACTGAAGATCGACGCGCCGATTAAGGTGCGCGGCGATGTTTCCAGCCAGTTCCTGACCGCGCTGCTGATGGCGCTGCCGCTGGTCGCAGATCGGGATATCCGCATTGAAGTCACGGGCGAGCTGATCTCCAAACCCTACATCGAGATCACCCTGAACCTGCTGGCCCGGTTCGGCATCCATGTGCAGCGCCAAGGCTGGCAAAGCTTCACCATCCCCGCCGGCAGCCGTTACCAGTCGCCAGGCGAGATTCATGTCGAGGGCGACGCCTCGTCGGCCAGCTATTTTGTGGCGCTGGGCGCCATCGCCACCGGCGCAGACCCGAGCCGCGCCATCGAGGTCTGGGGCATTGGCTCGGCCTCGATCCAGGGCGACATCCGCTTTGTCGAGGCCGCCCAGCTCATGGGCGCCAAAGTTGAAAGCAGCCCCAATTCCCTGAAAATCTCGCGCGGCACCTGGCCGCTCAAGGCCATCGATCTGGACTGCAACCACATTCCCGACGCCGCCATGACCCTGGGCGTGATGGCGCTGTATGCCGAAGGCACGACCACGCTGCGCAACATTGCCAGCTGGCGCGTCAAGGAGACGGACCGCATCGCAGCCATGGCCATCGAGTTGCGCAAGCTCGGCGCCACCGTTGAAGAAGGCGCAGACTTCATCCGCATCACACCGCCCACGCAGTGGCGCAGCGCAGCCATTCACACCTACGACGACCACCGGGTCGCCATGTGCTTTTCGCTGGCGGCCTTCAACCCGGCGCGGCTTCCCGTGCGCATCCTCGATCCGAAGTGCGTGGCCAAAACCTTCCCCGATTACTTTGAAACCCTGTTCTCGGTGGCCCAGGCGATGCCCGCCGATATTCCCGTGATTTGCATCGACGGTCCGACCGCCTCGGGCAAGGGCACCCTTGCCGCGCTCACGGCGCACCGGCTCGGCTACCACTACCTGGACTCCGGAGCGCTGTACCGGCTCACGGCTCATGCCGCGGCAAGTGCCCGGGTGTCGCTCGATGACGCAGACGCGGTCGCCGCCATCGCGGCCACGCTGCCCGTGCGGTTTTCCGGCGATCAGGTGTTTCTGGCCGGCGAGAACGTGTCGGACGCCATTCGCACCGAAAGCGCCGGCATGGCGGCCTCGCAAGTCTCGGTTCACCCGCAAGTGCGCGCCGCGCTGCTGGCGTTGCAACGCGGCTTCAGGCAACTGCCCGGCCTGGTCGCCGACGGCCGCGACATGGGCACCGTCATCTTTCCCGATGCGGCGCTCAAGGTCTACCTCACGGCCAGCGCCCGCTGCCGCGCCGAACGCCGGCATAAGCAATTGATTTCAAAGGGTATTTCGACTACACTTACCGACCTTGAGCAGGACCTCGAAGCGCGCGATTTGCGAGACTCATCTCGCCAAAGCGCTCCCTTGAAGCCCGCCCAAGACGCCAAGCAACTGGACAACTCCGAGCTATCGATTGAAAAATCAATCGCCCGGGTGATGGACTGGTGGCAAAGCACCCGGCCCCTGTGATGCCTCGCGCCCTTTCACCAAGCGCAGCTTCAAAGGGTTCACCACTTAACCCGCGGCCCTTCACAAGCCGCATCAAACCGCCGCAGTCAGCTCTAAAAACGGCAGCAATGGTGCTGCCGGAACACTGTTCTGGGGATTAGGAAACTCAATGTCTGAATCTTTTGCCGCCCTCTTTGAAGAATCTCTACAACGCTCTGAAATGCGTACGGGCGAGGTTATTACCGCTGAAGTCATCCGCATCGACCACAACCACGTGGTTGTCAATGCCGGACTGAAATCCGAGGCCTATGTGCCTCTTGAAGAATTCAAGAACGACCAGGGCGAAGTCGAAGTCCAGGTCGGCGACTTTGTGGCTGTGGCCATCGACTCGGTCGAAAACGGCTACGGCGACACCCTGCTGTCACGCGACAAGGCCAAGCGCCTGGCCTCCTGGATGAGTCTGGAAAAAGCCCTCGAATCCGGCGAATTCGTCACTGGCCAGACCAGCGGCAAAGTCAAGGGCGGCCTGACCGTCCTGGTCAACGGCATCCGCGCCTTCCTGCCAGGTTCGTTGATCGACACACGCCCCATCAAGGACTTGACTCCCTACGAGAACAAGACCATGGAGTTCAAGGTCATCAAGCTCGACCGTAAACGCAACAACGTGGTGCTGAGCCGCCGCGCTGTGGTCGAAGCCAGCATGGGCGAAGAACGCGCCAAGCTCATGGAAACCCTCAAGGAAGGCACTGCAGTCAAGGGTGTCGTCAAGAACATCACCGAATACGGTGCCTTCGTTGATCTGGGCGGCATTGACGGCCTCTTGCACATCACCGACATGGCATGGCGCCGCGTGCGTCACCCGAGCGAAGTGGTGACAGCCGGTCAGGAAATCGTGGCCAAGATTCTGAAGTTCGACACCGAGAAAAATCGTGTCTCGCTGGGTCTGAAACAAATGGGCGACGACCCCTGGATGGGCGTTTCGCGCCGCTACCCACAGGCTACCCGCCTGTTCGGCAAGATCACCAACATCGCCGACTACGGCGCGTTTGTCGAACTCGAGCCGGGCATCGAAGGCTTGGTCCACGTGTCCGAGATGGACTGGACCAACAAGAACGTGGCCCCGAACAAGCTCGTCGCTCTGGGTGACGAAGTCGAAGTCATGGTTCTCGAAATCGACGAAGACAAGCGCCGCATTTCGCTGGGTATGAAACAGTGCAAAGCCAACCCATGGCAAGAGTTTGCGCAAGACACCAAGCGCGGCGACCGCGTCAAGGGCCCGATCAAGTCGATCACCGACTTCGGCGTCTTTGTGGGTCTGGCTGCCGGTATTGACGGCCTCGTGCACCTGTCCGACTTGTCGTGGAACGAAACCGGCGAAGCCGCTGTTCGCAACTACAAAAAGGGTCAGGAAGTCGAAGCCATCGTTTTGGCCGTTGACGTCGACCGCGAACGCATCTCGCTGGGCATCAAGCAACTCGACTCCGATCCGTTCACCACCTTCGTGTCGATCAACGACAAGGGTGCGATCGTGACCGGCAAGGTCAAGACCGTGGATGCCAAAGGCGCCGAGATCGATCTGGGCGAGGACATCATTGGTTACCTGCGTGCCAGCGAAATCAGCCGTGACCGCGTGGAAGACGCGCGCAACGTTCTGAAAGAGGGCGATGAAGTCTCCGCCGTGGTGGTGAACGTGGATCGCAAGACCCGCAACATCCAACTCTCGGTGAAAGCCAAGGACAGCGCTGACCAGCAAGAAGCCATGGCTGCGCTGAGCCAGCAATCCTCGCGGGATAACGCCGGCCTGACCAACCTCGGTGCCTTGTTGCGCGCCAAGCTGGACAACAACAGCTAAATCCTGGCGATTAGAGCGGCTTAAAGCGAGCGGGACGATAGACCTTCAGGGGTTTCTTGTCCCGCTTTCTTTTTGTCTGATCGCGCATTGACCTGCTCCATTCATTGTTCCTCCCAGCATTTCATGACCCGCTCCGACCTCGTTGAAGAACTCGCCAGCCGATTCAGCCAACTCACCCACAGAGACGCAGAGCAAGCCGTCAAGACCATTCTTGACGCCGTGAGCGAAGCTCTGGCGCGCGGACACCGGATCGAGATTCGGGGCTTCGGTAGTTTTTCGATCAACCACCGTCCGCCCCGCATGGGACGCAATCCGCGCTCAGGCGAAAGCGTGGCCATTCCTGAAAAGCGCGTGCCGCACTTCAAACCCGGCAAGGCACTGCGCGAAGCGGTCGACGCGCGCACACAAGCGCTGCTACTGGTGCCAGACGCCAAAAAATAAGGCTCCTTGAACTTGTGCGTTCACTTTCAGTGCATCTTGAAGGCGCTCACTACAATCCCCTGACCACAAGGGAGATCTGAGTGAAATACGCGCTGTGGCTGCTCAAGGCGGCCATTTTTTTTACGCTGTTTGCCTTCGCGCTAAACAACCAGCAGATTGCTCCGGTTAATTTCTTCTTCGGAACGAATTGGCAAGCACCGCAGGTTGTTGTGGTTCTTTTGGCGTTTTCAGCCGGCATGGCCTTGGGTGTGCTCATGATGATGCCGCGCTGGTGGAAAAAGCGCAGACTCATGAGAGCCGAAGCCGCCGCCCAGACCGAAACTCACCACAGCGCTCCACCCCATGGAATTTGATTACGGCTGGTTGCTGCTGGCCTTCCCGGTTGCTTTCGCGCTGGGATGGCTTGCTTCCCGGCTGGACTTGCGCCAGCTTCGGATCGAAAACCGGCAAGCCCCCAAGGCTTATTTCCGCGGCCTGAATTTTCTGCTGAACGAGCAGCAAGATCAGGCGATTGACGCCTTCATCGAGGCCGTGCAAAACGATCCGGACACCTCGGAGCTGCATTTCGCGTTGGGCAATTTGTTCAGACGCCGCGGCGAATATGACCGCGCCGTGCGAGTGCACGAGCACCTGATGTCGCGCGGCGACCTGACCCAGACCGAACGGAACCGCGCCCAGCACGCGCTGGCGCTCGACTTCTTGAAGGCCGGTCTGCTGGACCGCGCCGAAACCGCCCTGCGCAAGCTCGAAGGCACCAGCTACGAGGAAGAAGCGCGGCTGGCCCTGCTGTCCATTTACGAGCGCTCGCGCGACTGGGCGCCAGCCACCGAAATCGCCGGCAAGCTCGACAGCAGCAGCCATGGCAGCTTTGGTGTGCGGCAGGCGCACTACCTGTGCGAGCAAGCCCAAGCCAGCACGGCCGCAGGCAACACCGAACAAGCCTTGAGCCTCTTGCAACGCGCGGCCAGCCTGGCACCAGCCTCTGCGAGGCCCTTGATTGAAAAAGCCAAACTGGAAAATCAGCTGGGCCGCTACAAGGATGCATTCAACACGCTGGCCGAGCTGGAACACGCTGCACCGCAGGCTTTTGCGCTGGCAGCCGACTTGCTGGCCCATGTCGCGACCCGTTGCGGGCAACAAGCAGCAGCGCTGGCGCAACTCAAACGCAACTACGAAACCATGCCCTCGGTCGACCTGATCGAAGCCATCATCAAGCTAGACACGGACACGCGCTCGGCACGCGACTGGTACGTCAAGCATCTGGAACGCCAACCCTCTTTGCTGGCAGCCACCCGTTGGATCGCCGGCGAGCGCTTTGAAAACGAACAACCCCACGGGCTGGTACAACGAGCCCTTGACCAGGCCACCAAGCCGCTGATGCGCTACCGCTGCGCCGCCTGCGGCTTTGAAGCCACCCAGCATTTTTGGCACTGCCCCGGCTGCCAGGCCTGGGACAGCTATTCGGCGCGGCGAGTTGAAGAGCTTTAAGGCAGCCTGCATCCATCGGCGTCATCATGCTGAGCTGAATTGGCTTGGTAATTTAAGCGCCAGGGTACGGCCGGCACAAACCCGCCATGCGCCCTGCCAACCGCGCCAGATAGCGGGGCTGGGGCAACAGCAATCGGGGCACCATTGTCAGTAGCGCCAGTAAAAAAGTTTTCAAGCGCAAACGGTTGGCACGGGACTGGCCAAAGTACTTACGCTCGAAGACCAACTTGGACTGAGCGTGGTGGTAACCCCGAATGAATTCCGACTTCAGCAAGCTTGGCCCCTTCACGGAGCCCCTTGAAAGGTGCGTGATCTCGACGCCCGGTATGACCACGATCTGCTTGCCGGCCAGAAATACGCGCTGGCATAAGTCCTCGTCCTCGTAGTAAAGGAAAAAAGTTTCATCAAAAAATCCAACGGATCGCATCACAGCCATGTTGAGCAGCATGACAGCGCCGCATACAAAACCCACGCAGCACGGGCCACCTGCCTCCGGCCCCCTGGAAACCCAGTGCGTAACCGGCCACCGGTAACTCACTTCGGGCTTGCCATTCCGGCGTATCAAATGTGGTGCGATGATGGCAGCGTCCGGAAAATTTGCAGCAGCTCGCTGCATCCCCTGAAGGAACTCCGGAGTTGGCAGGCAATCCGGATTGAGAAGCAATGCATAAGGCGTCGTTACCTGCGCCAGCGCCCGATTGTTGGCGGCGCCGAAGCCCAGATTAGATTTGTTTAAGAGAACAGCGGAAGAAGGGAAAAAACGCTTGATTTCACCGACTGAGTCATCCTCGCTCGCGTTGTCCACGAAAATCACTGTGGAGCATGATGCCAACCCGGCTGAAAGAGGCTCCAAACAATGGCCGCTGTTGTAGCTTACAACGATGACAGAGATATCTGAAAGGCTGATCATTTTCATCTTTATCGGCTACTCAAGGACTTCAGGGTTTTATAGCTGAAAACTCCCAGACAAGGTGTGATTGTTGGCCCGTCAACTTTTCACCAAGATTTCGAATTCTACTTTTCAAGCCTGGATTTTTCGGCTCATAAATACACCTCGGATGCACCCAGGCCTGTCGAATCAAATGGAAGCTGCCATTAAAACCGTACATACGCGCCAAAAAATGCGGCGCTGTGAAATAACGATGTGTTTTACTCGATATTATGTTCACGTGGGTCGGATCCCGAAATGCTTTTTCTCCTGGAAACGCCGGAGTCATTGAATACAGTAAACCCGAGGGTTTGAGAACTCGCCAAATTTCATTCATTAATTCAATAAATGGAAACCGGGAACATCTGGAGCCATAATCGATAGAAACACGGGGTATATGTTCGAAAAAGTCGTAGGCTGAAACTGAATCGAAATAATTAACAGGAAATGGAATGGGCTCAAAAGCGAGGTTTGCAATTAATATTTTTGAACCTTCAGAAGCCCCACTCCTAATATCGATACCATACAACTCGTCGCAGTTATAGGTATTTTTAGGAGAAGGGCCACAGCCCAAGTCGAGATGTTTTTTCATATTTTTAACGTCAAAAATTTACTGCAACATAATAAACGTTTAAACCGGTTTTAAAATATTCATGTTGAAATTAAAAGACCTGAATCTGAATCGCCCGAAGTTGCCACAGACGCTGATGGCGGCCATGCCCTTCCTGCTTTTTTTCCCGGTCAGCCTGATGTATGTCGGGCTCACACTTCTCCTTCTCGCATGGTTGTCAGGCGCTGACTTCCAGGGAAAGTGGCGAAAAACCCGCAGCAGCCCCATGTTCTGGTCCGTTGTGATGATGCTCGGCGTGATCGCTTTCAACGCTCTCTTCTTGTCGCAAGGCAACGAGCGCCGCTGGCCCGCACTGGTTCATTATCTGATCTTCTTCTTTCTGCTTTGGTTCATGAGCGTGGGAACCGGCGAGTGGCAAGGCCGGGCCAAAAAAGTGTTCATTGCGGGAGCTCTGTACGGCGCGAGCATCTACTACCTCACCCATCTGGGCGTGGTGCCAGATTGGGCTATTTTCAAAAACTACGCGGTATATGGCGGGAACAAATCAATCGCCTTGGGTATCTTTCTGGCCATCGCGGCGGCGTGGCAGCTCAACGACGCACTGGAACAGACCACAAGACACCCAAGATGGACGGGCATCGCAGGCTACGTTTACATCGCGCTGGCCGTTCTGCTCCTTGCCAAGACGCGAACCGGAATGCTTCTTTTGATGCTCCTGTCAATGATGGTGGTGACTCGCCACCTGTCCCTGAGCATTCGGGGATTGGCGCTGGGATTGAGCGTGCTGTTGAGCGCCGGACTGGCATGGCAATTCAGTCCGCACCTGCAAGAGCGAACCTTGGTCACGGTCGATGCCGTCCGGGCGTTTTCCAAAGGGGAGATGGGTACCGGGCAAGGTAATCGACTGCAATTCATCCAGAAGACTGGCGAGATGATTTCGGAAAAACCATTGTTGGGGCACGGCGTGGGTAGCTGGCTTGAGCAGTACCCGGTTCGGGCGCGAGGCCTCGAAACGTCGGAGATGACGACACCGCACAGCGACTACCTCTTGTATACCGCAGAACTGGGGGCGATTGGATTGACAGCCCTGCTGGGGATCTTCATTTGTATTTTTCGATTAGCCTGGCGCACGGGTGGTGCCGCGGGAATGCAACTGCTGGTCCTCGGCACTGCCTTCGTATTCGGTTGCGCTTTCAATGCAATCCTGCGCGACTGGAAATTCGGCCTGCCCATGATGATTCTGCTGGCCGTGGCCCTGACAGAAGGCAAGCCAGCCAAAGCTGAGCCCGCTGATGCCAAACTTGGCCGCACCGATTGATCACCATGCAGCAAATAACCGTGAATCCATTTGCCGAGACCGCCTCCAGTCCCTGGAGCCAATGTGGTGTTTTTCTCATCAATCTGGACCGTTCCCCCGAGCGCCTGCAAATGGCTCATCAAAGTCTTGCCGCAGCCCAGGTGCCTTACCAGCGCATTGCCGGGTTTGATGCGAGCCGGGAAGATTTGAGCTTGTGCAGGATCGATGCAAAGTCGTTTCAGAAAACACATGGGCGCGCGCAACCGCGCAAAGGCGAGATTGGATGCTTCCAGAGTCATGTTCGTGCGATGGAGGCTTTTCTTGCTACGGACAAGGAAACAGCGATCATCATGGAGGACGATGCGGTCCCTGAACCCTGGTTCGAAAGCGGCGTCGCTCAGTTGCTCGCATGGCGCCAAGCTTGGGACATCGCGCCGCTTTTTCACTTCCACAGCGGCGGCCCGATACCACTACGAAAAAGCGGCGACTTCAAGCTGACAATTTTTTTGGCGCACGTCTCTTCGTCAGCAGCCTACATTCTCAACCGAAAAGCGGCCCTGAAATTACTCGCCCATATGAGCACGCAGCGCGCTTGTGTAGACCACGCCCTGTTTGAAAAATACACGCATGGACTCCGACTGCGCGGGATTTCACCCATGCCCATGCGCCTGAGTTCACAGGCAAATATCTCGACGATTGGGGTTGAGAACTCCGGCAAGCTGCCGTTTTTCAAGCGCTTCCCGACATTTGTCCACCGCAGCGTCAGCGCGCTGAAGATTTTCGGACATGCCTTGACAGAATTACGCCGCGAAGGTTTTCAGTTGGGCCGTTAAACAAGGCCTGCGAACTCAAGCCGAGATACCACCGGCCCAGACCGACTGGTACACCGCCGCCACACCCTCAGCTTCGCGCTCGACCGAGAACTGCTGCTCAACGCGCTGGCGCCCCAGGCGGCCCATGTCCGCGGCGCGCAAGGGGTCCTGCATGACTATTCGCAAGGCGGCGACCAGCGCGGCGACATCGTCGGTGGGCACCACATGCCCGGTCACACCTTCGTCGACGATGGTCCTGAAGGCCCCCGTGTCGCTGGCCACCACGGCGCAACCGCAGGCCATGCCTTCGAGCGGCGTCAGGCCAAAGGGTTCGTAGCGCGGGCAGGCCACGGTGATCAACACGTTTTGATACCACTGACCGACTTCGGCGGGCGCAATTTCGCCGAGAAAAATAATGCGGTCCGACAAGCCTTGCAGCGCAATCTTGTCCAGCAGCGCCTGTTTGAAGGACTCGTGCTGGGGCTGACAAAGCCCGGCAATCACGGCCGTGTAATCAGGAAATTCGGGCAGCAGTTCGAGCATGGCTTCAACGTAGATGTCGCTGCCCTTGTCCGGCCGCACACGCCCGAAAACACCGATGCCGTAGCGGCCGGCCAGGCCGGTTCGCTGCCAGACCTTGAGTTTGTCGGCTGGCGGCGCAAAACGCTCCAGACTGATGCCGTGGGGCACCACGCGCGTCGTGTTGGGCACGTAGCTGGCCGCCTCCGGCGTCGTCGAAATCACGCCGTTCATTTTGGAAATCAGCCAGCGCGGAAACCATGAATGCCGGTGCTTGGCGGCAGACGTGAAAACCAGCGAGACCGGCAGACGAAGTACGTCCCGCAAGAAAATCGCCAGCATCATTTCCGGATCTCGGCGCACATGCCAGATGCGCTTTCGGCCATCGGGCAAGCGCGAGCACGACCAGCGCAGCGCTTGCCAGAAGCTCAGACGCTCAAAGCGTTGGCCGCATTGCTCGGACGCCAGCCGCGCGCCAGGCATGTCCGAGCCCAGATAGCCCACGGCCAGCGAGCGCGCCTGCACGGGTAGCAACGCATTGACCGTACCGGAAACACCCGTGAAGCGCTTCTTGAGGTTGGTGACAATGACTTCAGGGTTCATGCGTGGGTGTGCAGGAGTTGATCGGGGCGTCAATGACGGTTTGTTCGACGGGGCGCTACGCAGCGCCACAGCGTCGCTGGAGTATCGCACCGTGAATCGCAGGTCGAATCCATCATGAGCCGGTCAACGCCGGCCACGCGCCAGCCGTTGAAGGGGCGAGCCATTGGATGCACAACGCATCCGGCGGCTTGAACCCTCCACCCTTTTGATCGGAATAAAACCATGTTCAAGAAACTCTTCGCCTTTTTCGCCGCCATGTCGCTCGTCGCAGCCTTTGCTGCCGTAGACGTCAACAAGGGCTCTGAAGCAGAACTCGACAGCATCAAGGGCATTGGCCCCGCCACCAGCAAGCAAATCATCGCCGAGCGCAAGAAGGGCGAGTTCAAGAACTGGGACGACCTGATTTCGCGCGTCAAGGGCCTGGGCGACAAAACTGCCGCCAAACTCTCCGAAGGCGGCCTGACCGTCGGCGGCGCCAGCTACAAGCCAGCCGCAGATGCCAAGAAAGCCGACAAGAAGGAAGCGGCACCAGCCAAAGCCGCATCGGCACCGGCCGCAAAATCAGACGCAAAACCTGAAGCCAAGCCCGCCGTCAAGGCCGAGGTGAAAGCCGACACAGCCAAGCCCGCTGCCAGCGCTGCCAAAAAATAAGCAGCCCTCTGCGTCCGGGCTTTTTGCATCCAAACAGCCCGCTTCAGACCGCACCCAAAACCGCCCTGATGGGCGGTTTTTTTTGATGGGCTTTTTGCGGCACGCCTGTCAAAGCTGCAAGCCCGTCAAGACTCGTCAAGCCTTCCCGAAGCCGCCGCCGCCGGGTGTGTGGATCTCGAACACATCACCAGGCTGCATCTCGACCTGGCCGATATGGCCCAAGGTTTCGTAAGTCCCGTCCGCGCGCTCAACCCGGTTCAGGCCCGTCGCACCCGCAGCGCCGCCAGCCATGCCAAAAGCGCCGAATTTGCGCCCGTTCGACAAGATGCTAGCCGTCATGCGCTCGAGGAACTTCACGCGCCGAACCCCGCCGTTGCCGCCACGCCACCGGCCCGCACCACCAGACCCCTGCCGGACCTCGTAGCTTTCGAGGCGCACCGGAAAGCGAAACTCCAGCACTTCGGGGTCTGTCAGCCGCGAATTCGTCATGTGGGTTTGCACCACGCTCGTACCGTCAAAGCCGCCGATCGTCTCGCCCTGCGCATCAAAGTTGGCGCCCGCGCCGGAGCCCCCTGAAATCGTCTCGTAGTACTGGTAACGCTCGTTGCCAAAGGTGAAGTTGTTCATGGTGCACTGGCTGGCGGCCATCACGCCAAGCGCGCCGTAAAGCGCGTTGGTGATGCAGCTCGACGTCTCGACGTTGCCAGCCACCACCGAGGCGGGCGGGTTGGGGTTGAGCATGGAGCCGGGCGGGATGATGACCTTGAGGGGTTTCAGGCAACCCGCGTTGAGCGGAATGTCATCGTCGACCAGTGTGCGAAACACGTAAAGCACCGCCGCCATGCAAACGGCGGTCGGCGCGTTGAAGTTGTTGGCCTGCTGCGCTGAGGTGCCTGTGAAGTCGATCTCGGCGCTGCGCTCCTCGGCATCGACCCTGATGCTGACCTGAATTTGCGCTCCGTTGTCCAGCGGCAGGTTGAAAGCGCCGTCCTTGAGGCGCGTGATGACGCGGCGCACCGATTCTTCCGCGTTGTCCTGCACATGATTCATGTAGGCCAGCACCACCTCCAGGCCAAACTGATCGACCATCTTTCGCAGTTCCTGGACGCCTTTTTCGTTGGCGGCAATCTGCGCCTTCAGATCGGCCATGTTTTGAGCCGGGTTGCGGCTCGGATACCTGCCGCTTTGCAGCAAGGCCAGCATTTGTGCCTCCCGCAGCACGCCTTGGTCGAGCAACTTGAAGTTGTTGATCTGCACGCCCTCTTCTTCAATGCAGGTAGAAAAAGGCGGCATGGAACCAGGCGTGATACCGCCGATGTCGGCATGGTGGCCGCGCGAGCCGACGTAAAAAATCGGTGTCCGGCCGCGCGCGCTGAACTCACCGCTGCCATCCCCCGAAGGCAGGGTGCGTGAAGACGCTGGCGATTGGGCATCCGGCTGGCTCTCTTCCTGCCTGGACGAGGGTTGAACGGCAGATGGCGCAAAAGAACTCCCACCCTCTTTCAAGTCGGGTTGGTCCGCCAGTGGTGAAGGCATCGCCCCAGCGCTCGAAAGGCTCCCTTCCCCTCTGGGGAAGGGTTGGGGTAGGGGCTCTTGCGCCGTGCCAGACAAATAAACCGGCGTGATCACGGTGATGTCCGGCAGGTGGGTGCCGCCGTGGTAGGGGTCGTTGAGCACGAACACGTCGCCCGGCTGCATGCTGCCAGCGTTTTCCCGGATCACCGTCTTGATGCTTTCGCCCATCGAGCCCAGATGCACCGGCATGTGCGGCGCATTGGCGATCAGGTTGCCGGCGCTGTCAAACAGCGCGCAACTGAAGTCCAGCCGCTCCTTGATATTGACCGAGTGCGCGGTATTTTGCAGTTGCAGTCCCATCTGCTCGGCGATGTTCATGAACAGGTTGTTAAACACTTCCAGCAACACCGGGTCCACCGTGGTGCCGGCGGCAAATTTCAACGCCCGGGCCGTGCGGCGCTCCATCAGCAGATGATCGAGCGCGGTCAGCTGCGCTTGCCAACCAGCCTCGACCACGGTCGTGGCGTTTTTCTCGGCAATGATGGCCGGGCCGGGAATGATGTCGCCGGCTCGCAGGTCTTCGCGCACCACCAAAGCCGCTTCGTGCCACTGACCGGCCGAATACATGCGAACCGTTTCGCGACTAGGCAGCTCGCGCGGTGCGTGAAGTTCATGGCGCTGCTCGGCCGGGGCGTCACCGGCCACGACGGCTTCCACCGAAACGGCCTCGACGATCAAGGCTCTTCCCTGCATCAGAAAAGCGAAGCGCTGGCGGTAGGCTGCTTCAAAGCTCGCCTGAATCTGCGCCAGCGTGCCAAAAGGAAGTACCAGCGCCGAGTCGCTGCCCTGGTAGCGCACATGCACACGCTGGTGCACGCGCAGCTCGCCGGCACTCACCGCCTGACGCTGCAAATCCGCCTGGGCGCTGGCGGCCAGCGCCTGCAACTGAGCTGCAATGCCGGGCATGGCGGCTTCGCTCAGCGTGACTTCGACGGCCTGCTCGCGAATCACGCTCTGGTCGGCCAGTCCCATGCCGTAGGCGCTGAGCACGCCGGCCAAGGGGTGAACCAGCACGCGCGTCATGCCCAGCGCATCGGCCACCAGACAGGCATGCTGGCCGCCCGCGCCGCCAAAACACTGCAAGGTGTAGCGCGTGACGTCATAGCCGCGGGCTACCGAGATTTTCTTGATGGCATTGGCCATCTGCTGCACCGCGATGTGGATGAAGCCTTCGGCCACCGACTCGGCGCTGCGCCCGGTCTGCACGGCCAGTGCGGCAAACTTCTCCTCGACCGCGGCCTTGCTCAGCGGCTCGTTGGCCTCGGGTCCGAAGACCTTGGGGAAGTAAAGCGGCTGCACCTTGCCGACCATGACGTTGGCATCGGTCACGGCCAGCGGGCCGCCGCGCCGGTAGCTGGCCGGGCCAGGGTTGGCACCCGCGCTTTGCGGGCCGACGCGAAAACGCTCGCCGTCAAACCTCAAGAGCGAACCGCCGCCCGCCGCCACGGTGTGAATGCTCATCATCGGCGCGCGCATGCGCACGCCGGCCACCTGGGTTTCAAATTCGCGCTCGAACTCGCCGGCGTAATGCGACACGTCGGTGGACGTGCCGCCCATGTCAAAGCCGATCACCTTGTCCATGCCCGCGATTGCTGCGGTGCGCGCCATGCCAACGATGCCGCCCGCAGGCCCGCTCAAGATCGCGTCCTTGCCGGCGAACGCATGCGCATCTGTCAGGCCGCCCGAAGACTGCATGAAAAACAGCCGCACGCCCGGCATCTCGGCGGCCACCTGCTCGACATAGCGGCGCAAGATGGGCGACAAATAAGCATCGACCACAGTGGTGTCGCCCCGGCTGACGAACTTCATCATCGGGCTGGTTTCATGCGAGGTGCTGACCTGCGTGAAACCCGCCGCCTCGGCCAGCCGGCGCGCAGCTTTCTCGTGGGCTGTAAAACGGTAGCCGTGCATGAAGACGATGGCCACGCTGCGCAAACCCAGCGCGTGCTGCGCCTCGAGTTCCCGCTTGAGCGCGGCCTCGTCCAGCGCCTGCAAGACTTCCCCGTGCGCGCCCACACGCTCCTGAGCCTCGACCACCGCGGTGTAAAGCAGCTCCGGCAGCACGATGTGCCGGTCAAACAGACGCGGCCGGTTCTGGTAAGCGATGCGCAGCGCATCCCGAAAGCCGCGCGTGGTGACCAGCAAGGTCGGCTCGCCCTTGCGTTCAAGCAGGGCGTTGGTGGCCACGGTGGTGCCCATCTTCACGCACGCCACCACATCGGCGCTCACCGATTCATGAGCCTTCAGGCCGAGCAGGTGCCGGATGCCCGCCACCGCCGCGTCGAGGTACTGCTCCGGGTTGTCGGACAGCAGTTTGTGCGTGACCAGCGAGCCGTCGGGGCGCTTGCCCACCACGTCGGTGAAAGTGCCGCCGCGATCAATCCAGAACTGCCAGCGCTGATGACCGGGCGGCTTGGCGCCGGGCTTGTTCTTGTTCTGTGAACTCATGGAAATTCCGATAGTTTGAAAACATGCAAATGCGCCATGCCCAAGGAGGCCGGACGTTCGGGGTATGCCCGGGTAAGGTGGCCTGAATTTTGCGTCTATCCTTGCAGCTTATCGCACTGAACGGCAGCCACTGCTTTTCAGACCTGTCCCACTTCTTGCACGCCCAGGAGCCCACCATGAAACTCGACTTCTCCCTTCTCTTCGCTGCCGCCGCGCTCAGCTTCGGCATCAGCGCACAGGCCCAGACCAAATGGGACTTGCCTGCGGCTTACCCGGCCACGAATTTTCACAGTGAAAACCTGGTGCAGTTCGCCACCGACGTCGACAAGGCCAGCGCCGGCAAGCTCAAGATCACCGTGCACGCCAACGCATCCTTGTTCAAGGCGCCCGAGATCAAGCGCGCTGTGCAAGGTGGCCAGGCCCAGGCGGGTGAAATTCTGCTGGCCAACTTCCAGAACGAATGGCAAATTTTCGGCACCGACGGACTGCCCTTCCTCGCCGACAGCTACGACACGTCGATGAAGCTGTACAAAGCACAAAAGCCAGCGCTGGAAAAGAAACTCGCCGAGCAAGGCATGGTGCTGCTGTACGCGGTGGCCTGGCCACCGCAAGGCATCTACTCCAAAAAGCCGATCAATTCGGCCGCTGACCTCAAAGGCATCAAGTGGCGCGCCTACAGCCCCTCGACCTCGCGCATTGCCGAGCTCGTCGGCGCACAACCAGTGACGGTGCAGGCCGCCGAGTTTTCACAGGCGCTGGCGACCGGCGTGGTCGAATCAACCATGACTTCAGGCGCCACGGGCGTTGACAGCAAGCTCTACGAACATCTGAAGTACTACTACGACGCCCAGGCCTGGTTGCCGAAAAACGCGGTCATTGCCAACAAGGCCGCTTTTGACGCGCTGGACGCCGCCACCCGCCAAGCGGTGCTCAAGGCTGCAGCCGACGCCGAAACGCGCGGCTGGACGGCCAGCCGCGGGGTGAACACCAAGACACTGGACACACTCAAAGCCAACGGCATGCAGATTCTGGTGCCTTCTGCGCAACTCAAGGCAGACCTCAAGAAAGTCGGCGACGTGATGCTCAAGGAATGGCTCGAAAAAGCCGGCCCTGACGGCCAGGCCATCGTCGAGAGCTTTCGCAAGTAAACCGGGCTCCCATGCGCAAGCTGCTTGACGGTATTTACAACAGCGCCGCCGCCCTGGCGGCGCTTTTCATGGTGGCCCTGCTGCTGGCGGTGCTGCTGTCCATCGTCAGCCGGCAACTGCACTTTCATGCGCCGGGGGTAGACGCCTACGCCGGCTACCTGATGGCCGCCAGCGGATTTCTGGCGCTGGCGCACACACTCAAGCGCGGCGAGCACATTCGCGTGACGCTGCTGCTCAACGCCCTGCAAGGCCGCTGGAGAAAAGGCATGGCGGTGTTTGCCTTGCTGCTGGCCATCCTGCTGGCCTTGTTGTTCGCTTTTTACAGCTGCAAACTGGCCTGGCAATCGCATGTCTTCAACGATATCTCCACCGGCAACGACGCCACGCGCCTGTGGATTCCGCAACTGTCCATGGCTGTGGGGGCCGTGATTTTTGCGATTGCCTTCATCGATGAAGCCGTGCTGGAACTGCTGGGCCGGCGCGTACAAACCGCCAGCGCCGAAGCGCTGCGCAATGAATAAACAGACAAAAGAATCTTGCCGATGAACGATCTCGCCGTCATGGCCCTGCTGGTGCTTTCGCTGTTCCTGATCCTGGGCAGCGGCGTGTGGATCGGGCTCACGCTGTCGGGTGTGGCCTGGATCGGCATGCAGCTTTTCACGGCCCGCCCGGCCGGCGACGCCATGGCCGTGACCATCTGGGGCTCGGCTTCGAGCTGGACC
Organism: uncultured Burkholderiales bacterium; assembly: GCA_903941205.1. GTDB lineage: Bacteria > Pseudomonadota > Gammaproteobacteria > Burkholderiales > Burkholderiaceae_C > Polaromonas. The sequence goes on from CAJAOB010000013.1 coordinate 29,330, forward strand.
CTGACTGCCTTGCCGCTGTTCGTCTGGATGGGCGAGATCCTGTTTCGCACGCGGCTGTCGCAAGACATGTTCAAGGGCCTGGCGCCGTGGATGCAAGGCCTGCCTGGCCGCTTGCTGCACACCAACGTGGTGGGTTGCACCATCTTTGCCGCGGTGTCCGGCTCCAGCGCCGCCACCTGCGCGACCATCGGCAAAATGACTCTGCCCGAATTAACGCGAAGAGGCTACCCGGAGCACATGGTGATAGGCACGCTGGCAGGCGCCAGCACGCTGGGTTTGCTGATACCGCCGTCGATCATCATGATCGTCTACGGCGTCACGGCCGAAGTCTCGATTGCCAAACTCTTCATCGCCGGCGTTTTCCCGGGCTTGATGCTGGCCCTGCTTTTTTCGGGCTATATCGCCTTGTGGGCGCTGCGAAATCCCACCCAAATTCCACCGGCCGAAGAGCAGTTCACCTTTTTTGAAAAGCTCAATGCCTCGCGCGCGCTGATTCCCGTGGTCTCGCTGATCGCCGCCGTGCTGGGCTCTATCTACACGGGCATCGCCACGGCGACTGAAGCCGCGGCCATCGGCGTCGTCGGCTCGCTGCTCATCTCGGCGCTGCAAGGCTCCATGAACTGGGCGACTTTCAAGGATGCGCTGATGGGCGCCACGCGGCTTTACTGCATGATCGCGCTGATCCTTGCGGGCGCAGCCTTCTTGACACTTTCCATGGGCTACATCGGCCTGCCAAGGCACCTGGCCGAATGGATCGCCACCCTGGGCCTGAGCCAGGGCCAGCTGATTCTGGCGTTGACCTTTTTCTTTGTCCTGCTGGGCTGCTTTCTGGACGGCATCTCGATGGTGGTGCTGACCATGGGCGTGCTCATGCCAACGATTCAAAAAGCCGGCATCGACCCGATCTGGTTCGGCATCTTCATCGTGCTCGTCGTCGAGATGGCGCAGATCACGCCGCCGGTAGGTTTCAACCTTTTTGTGCTGCAAGGCATGACCGGCCGCGAACTGACCTGGATCGCCAAAGTCACCTGGCCCATGTTCGTTCTCATGTGCCTGGCCGTGGCCCTCATTTATGTCTTTCCTGGCATCGCCACCTGGTTGCCCATGCAGATGATCCGCTGATGCTGACGGTGCTGGCGATTTGCGTGGGCGCGTCCCTGGGTGCGCTGGCGCGCTGGGGCCTGGGCCTGTGGCTGTCGCCCGGCGGCCTGCTGCCCTGGGGCACGCTGGCGGCGAACTTGGTGGGCGGCTACCTGATGGGCGTGGTGATCGCAGCCCTTCAGACCCTTCCGCAGATAGACCCCTTGTGGCGCTTGCTGCTGATCACCGGCTTTTTGGGTGGCCTGACCACCTTTTCATCGTTCTCAGCCGAAGTGGTGACTTTTCTCATGGCCGAGCGCTACGCCCTGGCCCTCTTCACCGCCGGCCTGCATGTGATGGGCTCGCTGGCCATGACCGTGCTGGGCCTGAAAAGTCTGGGCTGGTGGCTGGCTGGGCGGGCGGGCTGACGCAGTTGAGGCGACTCGCGTGGGCTTGTCGGTGCTGCTTATCAGAGGCGCTTGTCAGTGGCGCAAGTCACGCAAGGAATTAAGCAAAAGCCCCAAGCCAAGACCACCCACCAGCGTGCCGGCCAG
>CAJAOB010000014.1 GCA_903941205.1 uncultured Burkholderiales bacterium
GCCCACTTTAAAGAAAGACAACTTCGCTAACGGCCGCGAAGTTAGGAACCTCTTTGAGCGTTGTCTCGAGAGTCAGGCACTGAGAATCAGGGCGTCGACAGAGACCGTTTCGTTGGTTGACCTTAGTTCCACGGATATTCAGCTCGCTTTGGATCAGCTGAAAGTTGCGGCTGGCAAGTCTGATAACAGTGACGAGGTGTTTGTCGTTCGTTAAGGCAGCCCTGCCGTCTTACAGGTGCACAATAAAGTTGCGACATCATGGCAACCAAAGGCGATGCAACGGCCATTAAGAATCGCGATATCGTTGCCAAACGCATGACCCCCCCAGCAAATCGCCGACGCGCAAAAACTGGCGCGGGAATGTTTGGCGCGGAACTTCAAGGGCTGCGACTAGTGGCGGAAGGAGCCCAAAGGGTCACTCAACGGTTTGAGATGAGTTTAGTGAACTAGGTGGGCTCCAACCATGCTTTTTGAGCGCCAAAGAGTAGCTAATAACTTCTGCGTAGAAAGCATAGCGGGGATAGTGTTCTTGGTACGTTTTTTTATCGCCACCTTTTTTGGCATCGTGAGCCAACTTCGAATGCTGATCCTTAATGCGATAAATTTCGTCAGTGCTTGTAGTTATGGCCGTTCTAAATTGATCATTCTTTTCAATATGCAATGCTGAAGTAGCTTCCTTAATTCGATCTTTGCCCCAAGCCGACATTATAAGAAAAACTGCAATAGCTGCAATCAAAAAAGTGATGGCGTGATGGAGTGTGTTTGTGGACAGGGCATCACGGTATTCTGAAATTAACATATCTTTAACCTATTTATAAGTAATGGTTTGTTGAGGCTTGGATTCAAATACGACCTGCAGTTTTGGTCGTTATGCGTAAAATGCAAGTGGAGGGTTTTGTTAAAAATAGGAACCATCAATAGCGGTGTATTCATTGACCTTGACCCAAGCCTGTGCGCCACTCGCATACCCGTTGCCATAGCACCACCGAGTCACAGCTAAACTTGCCTGTAGATTAGCTGATCTTCCAGCATGGATGCCGATCTCTGCAAGGTCGTCCTCATGTCTGCTTGCGTAAGTCCACCAGCTCTCAAGGTGGACCTTTGCCGCCAGCGTGTCCGACTTGCTGCGGTTGCCTTTGACATGTTGAATCCAGTGCGTGCGGCTAAGTTGGTTCACCAGTGGCTGAAATCGGCGCAGGCAGTAGCTGATGCCCGGCAGCAAGCGGATGGCCCCGCGCTGTCGTTCGTAAAGGAATGGGACGGTCTGACCACCAAGGTTCTGTAGGTAGTTCACCGGCTGGGCTGACACCGTCTGTGCTACCTTGCCCACCAAGTCTACGAAGTCTGCTGATCGTCTTGCAGTGATTGGGGTCACACCCGGGTTCTTCTGCCTGAACGCAGCAATAGCGGTCACTACAGCCGCTTGTACGCCGTTGTTCTGGATTAGCACACTTGTTGTCGTGTTGGGCAGTCCAGAGCCGTATGGGGCTGTTTGCTGCCAGTACAAGTCAATGAACTTGATGGCGATGTCTTTGTGCTGAACCACCAACGCATCTGCGTTGTCCTGCCCTTGCTCCACGCAGATATCAGCCAGCGCCATGAGCAGGGCGAACTTGTAGGTCGCCGTGAAGTCTCCCTCGTTGAACAGCCTCTGAAGCTTGCTCAGAAATTCCAACTGCGCTTCTGGCGATGGGGCGGTCATGTCCAGTAATCCGCCTTCTCTGGGATGATCCAGCGAACACCGCCACGCGGGTCAGCGCGGTCACCTTGATAGCGTGGGATCAGATGAATGTGCAGGTGAGGAACGGTCTGCCCGGCAGCAGCACCTTCGTTGATGCCGATGTTGTAGCCCTGAGGGTTGAACTCTTTGTCGGCGACAGCCTTGGCCTTGTCCAGCAGGGCCAAAAGCTCTGCGCGCTCATCGGCTTCAAGTTCAAAGAAAGAGCCGACGTGCCGCTTAGGGATGATCAAGGTGTGACCGGGGGAGATCGGGAAGCCATCCCGTATGACCAGCCCCAGAGGGCTGGAATCAATCACACGAGACTGGGGCAGGCTACAGAACGGGCACGGCTTCATGCTGTTGAGTCTAAAGGACGTTCCATGCTGAACGATAAAAAGC
>CAJAOB010000015.1 GCA_903941205.1 uncultured Burkholderiales bacterium
ATCTGACGCAGGCAATGTATGCAAAAAGCGCCAGACTTGTGCATCGAGCCTGGTTTCTTGGTCGGATGCCATCACCATATGCGCCAAACTGGTGCGATTTGGTTGCGTTCGCCCCGTTTCCGGTCATTCTCGTCGGCGTTGCCGGTGTGCCGCGCGCGCTGAGTTGGTCCGCCTGACCTTGGAAGTACCGCGGCTGACCGCTTCAAATCTAGGGGTATCCCCTAATTCGAAGGACACCAATTAAAAGGCTCTAACGAGACGAAGTTCCAGGCAAAAAAGTGGCCGCTGTTGCGCTTTTCGAACAGAAAACATCTGCTCACCCGCTCAATTCGGGTTTTCCGGGATGCTTGAGGCATTGTTATGGTGGAGTCTGTGAGCCAGCGCATGCCCTGATACGACAGTCTGGCCGCGCAGGGCCATGTATTCCGGGTGGACAACTTGATTGCAGATGGGTAATTGCAGAAGGGACTTTGATGGGCAAGCGTTCGATCACCGATCTTCAGGGCCAGCAACTGCTGTCGCCCGGTTTGCGCGAGGCGCCGGTGCTGGATCTGATGTGCTCGCACTTTGTCTTGACGCTGGCGGCCCGGCAGGGTCTGAAGTTCAATGTGCGGCGCGACCTCAATGGGCTGATGGCGCTGTCCGCCCGCCACCTTGTGTGGCCGGTCACGGCCCTGGCCCGCCTGCGCGAATTTCTGGCGCGCCGCTGCAAGGGCAATGACTTCTGGTCCGGACACGAGGCGCTGGCCGATGCCGATTTCATGGCCCGCCACGGGGTCTGGCGCGGACCGTATGAAGAAGGCACGGTGTTTTTCTACCTCGACGAATATGCCAAGGACCATCCCAAGGATTTGCTGAGTGTTCTGAAGTCCACGGGCGACTGGCTGACCCACGCGCTCAAGAAGCATTCGACCTTGGTCGAGAAAAACATCGATGCCCTGGCCACGCTTTTGCAGCTCAATCAGGCCGAGCGTGCGCTGCTGCTCTACGGCACGCTGGCCCGCTACCAGCGTGACCTGCGCTCGCTGCTGGTGGAGTTCAAGGTCAACAACGCGCCTGAAGCCTATGCCGCCATTGCCGAGGTCGCCGGCGTCAAGGCCCATGAGGTTGCTGAAGCCCTGCGTGCCGGTTCGCGCCTGGAGCGCATCGGCATGGTCGAGAACCTGATCTCGGAGCACAACATCACCGACCTGGCCGACCTCATGAAGGTCAGCGAAAAACTACCCCCGGTGCTGATGCGCGAATACCGTGATCACCAGGAACTCATGGCGGTTTTCACCCGGCCGGTGGTTCGCAGTGCGCTGGGGCTGGCCGACTTTTCATTTGTGGCCGAAGACGCCCAGGTGCTGGTGGCCTTGCTTCGCAACGCCGTGGCGCGCCGCGAGCAGGGCGTGAACGTGCTGCTTTACGGCCCGCCCGGTACCGGCAAGACCGAGCTGGCCAAGGTGGTGGCGCAGGCGGCGGGGCTGGATTTTTTTGAAGTCGAGTACGCGGACCGGGACGGCAATTCCCTGAGCGGGCGCGACCGTTACCGCTCGCTGCAAATCGCCCAGGTTTTCCTCAAGAGCAGCGCCCGTGCCGCCTTGCTGTTTGACGAGGTGGAAGACGTGTTTCCGCCGGTCTCCAGCGAAGCGGCGCAACTCATGGCGCGCTCCGAGCAACTCGGCGCCCTGACGGCGCGCTCGGTCAACGGCAAGGCCTGGGTCAACCAGATCCTGGAGTCGAACAGCGTTCCGACCCTGTGGGTGACCAACCGCATCGAGCAGATCGACCCGGCTTTCAGGCGCCGCTTTGCTTACCACCTGGAACTGCGCTCGCCCCCGCCCGGCGCGCGTGAAGGCCTGGTGCGCAAGGCGCTCGAAGGCGTGGCCGTCAGCGCGGATTTTGTCGACCAGCTCACGGCCCGCAAAGGCTTGACGCCAGCGCAGATCGCCACCGCGGTGCGCTTTGCGCGGCTGGCGCTGGACGAGGGCGGCGACCACAGCCTTGCCGTCCAGCCCGCCGCGCTGCCGACAGGCGCCGCGGCACCGAGGCGGCAGTCGCTCGAAGCCTTGATCGGGCGCCAGCTGCACAACGCCGACCAGGCGCTTGGCAACAAGACCGGCGCAGCAAGCCGCGTGAGCGTTACCAGCTATGCGCTGGGGCTGCTCCATGTCGAGACGCGCTTCGAGCTGCCGCGCATCATCGAGGCGCTCAAGCAGCGCGGGCACGGCACGCTGTGCTTTCACGGCGCCCCCGGCACCGGCAAGACCGCCCTGGCCGAACATATCGCGCAAATGCTGGGGCAGCCACTGATGATCAAGCAAGCCAGCGACCTGGTCAGCAAGTACGTGGGCGAAACCGAACACAACCTGGCCGCCATGTTTCGTGAGGCCGAGGCCGAAAAAGCCGTGCTGCTGCTCGACGAGGCCGACAGCTTCCTGCGCGACCGCCGCGGCGCGCAGCGCAGTTATGAAGTCACCGAAGTCAACGAGATGCTGCAAGGCATGGAGCGTTATGCCGGCATTTTTGTCTGCACCACCAATTTGCTTGACAGCCTGGATGCTGCGGCGCTGCGGCGCTTTACCTTCAAGCTCAGATTTTTGCCACTGACGGCAGCGCAGCGTGAACAGGCTTTTGTGACGGAAGCCTTGGGCGGCAAGGCCGGCTTGCTGGACGCCGAACTGCGCCGACGTCTGGCCAGGCTGACGCAGCTTTGTCTGGGCGACGTGGCCGCGGTCAAGCGCCAGGTGGAGGTGTTGGCGGCCGAGCTTTCGCCCTTGGAATTCATGGAGCAGCTCGAAGCCGAGCACCGCATCAAGCCCGAGGTGCGCGAAAGCCGCGACATGGGTTTTTTGCGCTGAGGCCGAACTCAAGCGCCCGCGCCCGCTGACTGGCGCCCCGAGGCCTGAAAGCCTGCGCTGCGAACCACCGCTCTTTTTATGAGCGCTGCGATTGAGGCGTTCAGCAGTTCAGACCTGCGGGAAATCCGGCGCCCGCATTTACATATTGCGCCGGTACTGCCCGCCAACTTCAAACAGCGCGTTGGTGATTTGCCCCAGCGAGCACACGCGCACCGCGTCCATCAGCACATCAAAGACATTCTGGTTGTCTATCACCGCTTGCTGCAAGCGCTTGAGCATGGCGGGTGACTCTTTGGCGTGCAGCGCGTGGCAGGCTTGCAGGCGTTGCAACTGGCTTTGCTTTTCCTCGTCGGTCGAGCGCGCCAGCTCGAGCTTGTCCTGAACCTGGTCGCCATGCGGATTGCGAAAGGTGTTGACGCCGATGATGGGCAGCTCGCCGGTGTGTTTGAGCATCTCGTAATGCATGGATTCATCTTGAATCTTTCCGCGCTGGTAGCCGGTTTCCATGGCGCCCAGCACACCGCCGCGCTCGGCGATGCGTTCGAACTCCAGCAAAACAGCTTCTTCGAGCAGCTCGGTCAGCTCCTCGATGATGAACGCGCCCTGTGACGGATTCTCGTTTTTAGCCAGACCCCATTCGCGGTTGATGATGAGCTGGATCGCCATGGCGCGGCGCACTGACTCCTCGGTCGGTGTGGTGATGGCTTCGTCAAAGGCGTTGGTGTGCAGGCTGTTGCAGTTGTCGTAAATCGCGATCAGCGCTTGCAGTGTGGTGCGGATGTCATTGAACTGAATCTCTTGCGCGTGCAGGCTGCGGCCCGAGGTCTGGATGTGGTACTTGAGCTTTTGGCTGCGCTCATTGGCGCCGTATTTTTCTTTCATGGCCACGGCCCAGATGCGCCGGGCTACGCGGCCCATCACCGTGTATTCCGGGTCCATGCCGTTGCTGAAGAAAAAGCTCAGGTTGGGCGCGAAATCATCGATGTGCATGCCGCGCGCCAGATACGCCTCGACAAACGTAAAGCCGTTGGATAGCGTGAAAGCCAGCTGGCTGATCGGGTTGGCGCCGGCTTCGGCGATGTGGTAGCCGCTGATCGACACGCTGTAGAAATTGCGCACCCGGTGGTGGACGAAATACTCGGCAATATCACCCATGACCTTGAGTGAAAACTCGGTCGAGAAAATGCAGGTGTTTTGCCCCTGATCTTCTTTCAGAATGTCGGCCTGCACCGTACCGCGCACGTTTTCCTGGACCCATTCGCGGATTTTGGCGGTCTCGGTGTCGGTCGGCTCGCGGCCGTTCTCCAGCTTGAACTTGTCCAGGTTCTGGTCAATGGCGGTGTTCATGAACATGGCCAGAATGCTGGGCGCCGGACCGTTGATGGTCATGCTGACGCTGGTGGCCGGGTTGCACAAGTCAAAGCCGCTGTAGAGCACTTTCATGTCGTCCAGCGTGGCAATGCTCACGCCGGAATTGCCGACCTTGCCGTAGATGTCGGGGCGCTCGGCCGGGTCGTTGCCATACAGGGTGACCGAATCAAAGGCCGTGCTCAGGCGCTTGGCCGGCATGCCTTGGCTGAGCAGCTTGAAGCGCGTGTTGGTGCGAAAGGCGTCGCCCTCGCCGGCGAACATGCGGGTCGGGTCTTCGCCCTCGCGCTTGAAGGCAAAGGTGCCTGCGGTATAGGGGTAGCTGCCGGGCACGTTGTCCAGCATCAGCCAGTGGAGGATCTCGCCGTGGTCCTGGTATTGCGGCAGCGCCACTTTGCGAATGGTGGTGCCCGACAGCGACTTCGTGGTCAGTGCGGTGCGGATTTCCTTGTCGCGGATCTTCACCACGTACTCGTCGCCTGCGTAAGCCTGTTGCATCTGCGGCCATTGCGCCAGCAGCTTTTTGGCGGCCGGGTCTTGCATCTGCTCGCGCTGCACGGCCAGGTCGATCGCCGCTTCAGCCGCCCGCGCCTTGTCGGGCTTGCCAATGGTGAGCATGTCCGCGGCCGCGCGCAACTGCTGGATCTCGCGCGCCAGTTGGGCCTGCTCGCGGCCCTTCTTTTTGTAGCCGCGCACGGTGTCTGCAATCTCGGCCAGGTAGCGTGTGCGCGCCGCGGGCACCACCGGCGTCTGGTTGGTGCTGTGGCGCACCGCCACCTGCGGCAGCGTGCCGGCTTTGAGGTGCAGGCCGAGCTCGGCGAGCCGCGGCTTGAGCGCCTGGTACAACGCCGTCACGCCATCGTCGTTGAAGCGCGCAGCCATGGTGCCAAACACCGGCATCTGCTCGGTCGGCGTGCTCCAGGCTTCCTTGTTGCGCTGCACTTGCTTGGCGACGTCGCGCAGCGCATCAAGTGAGCCCTTGCGGTCAAACTTGTTGATGGCGATGAACTCGGCGAAATCGAGCATGTCGATTTTCTCAAGCTGGCTGGCGGCCCCGAACTCCGGCGTCATCACATACATGGGCACATCGACGTGCGGCACGATGGCCGCGTCACCCTGGCCAATGCCCGAGGTTTCGACAATGATGAGGTCAAAACCTGCCACCTTGCAGGCGGCAATCACGTCGGGCAGGGCTTTGGAGATTTCAGAGCCAAAGTCGCGCGTGGCGAGCGAGCGCATGAAGACACGAGCCCCCGCGCTCGCCACTTCGTGTGCTTCGCTACCGCCTGAGGTGGCCGTCCGCCTGTCGCCCGGCAAAGCCAGTTCGTCGTCTCGAACTGGCAAAGAGCTTGCCGACCAAGGGCCGATTGCGTTCATGCGGATCCGGTCGCCCAGCAGCGCGCCGCCGCTCTTTCGGCGCGAGGGGTCAATGCTGATCACGGCCAGCCGCAGGCTGTCGCCCTGGTCCAGCCGCAGGCGACGAATCAGCTCGTCGGTGAGCGACGACTTGCCCGCCCCGCCCGTGCCGGTGATGCCGAGCACCGGCACCGGGGTCTGCGCCGCCTGCTGGCGAATCGCCTCGACCAGTTTGGCGTCTGCCCTGTCGTTTTCGAGCGCCGTGATCAGCTGCGCCAGCGCGCGCCAGTTCATCTCGCCATGACCTTCAATCGCCTCGATGGCTTTGGGCGCCAGCCCGGTCAGGTCCTTGTCGCAGCGCATGACCATCTCGCCGATCATCCCGGCCAGGCCCATTTTCTGGCCGTCCTCGGGGCTGTAGATTCTGGAGACGCCGTAGGCATGCAATTCGCGGATTTCAGGCGGCACGATGACGCCGCCGCCGCCGCCAAACACCTGGATATGCTCGCCGCCGCGGGCCTTGAGCAAGTCGATCATGTACTTGAAGTACTCGACATGCCCGCCCTGGTACGAACTGATGGCGATGCCCTGCGCGTCTTCCTGCAAGGCGGCCGTGACCACTTCATCGACGCTGCGGTTGTGACCGAGGTGGATCACTTCGGCGCCCATGCCCTGCAGAATGCGCCGCATGATGTTGATCGCCGCATCATGGCCGTCGAACAGCGAAGCCGCCGTCACAAAGCGCACCTTGTGTGTGGGGCGGTAGTTGGCCAGGGCCTGGTATTCGGCGGACAGATCGGTCATGGAATTCTTTCTCGAAAAAAACGACTAACGCCGTCGGGGCGCAAGGCCGGACGAACTGTCAGCGGGCAGCAACGGCCAAACCCGATGCAGGCATTGACGTTGACGTAACGTCAATCTTACCTGCTTGCCTTCCCGCGTCTTTCCCAATGACAAAAGGGGCGCCTGAGCGCCCCTTTTTTAGTGCCCGGCTGGCACCCGAGCGCCAGCCGGCTTGTAGGCAACAGACTTTACTTGTAGAGCAACTCAGGCAGCCACAGGCCAATCGCCGGGAACTGGTACAGCAGGAAAATCGCAAATACCTGGATGGCCATGAAAGGCAGCATGCCGGCAAAAATCTGGTTCAGCGTCACGTGCGGAGGGCTCACGCCCTTGAGGTAGAACGCCGCCATGGCCACTGGCGGGCTCAGGAAAGCGGTCTGCAAGTTCAGCGCCACCAGCAAGCCGAAGAACAGCGGATCAATGCCGAAGTGCGGCAGCAGTGGAATAAAGATCGGCATGAAGATCACGATGATCTCGGTCCATTCCAGGGGCCAGCCCAGCAAGAAAATCACCACCTGCGCCAGGATCATGAACTGCACCGGCGTCATGTTCAGTGACAGCACCCACTGGTTGATGATCTCCTGGCCGCCCAACAAGGCGAACGCCGCCGAGAAGATGCTGGAGCCCACGAACAGCCAGCAGACCATGGCACTGGTCTTGGCCGTCAGGTAGACCGACTCCTTCATCACCTGCAGGTTCAGGCGCCGGTAGGCCGCCGCCAATAACAGACCACCGAGCGAGCCCATGGCGGCCGCTTCAGTGGGCGTGGCCAAGCCGAAGACGATGGTGCCGAGCACCGCCATGATCATCACCGCCAGCGGGAAGAACGATCCCAGCAGCATCTTGAAAATCTCCAGCCGCGCAAAGCTGAAGTAGGCGTAAAAAATGCCGAGTGCCACCACACAACTGGCCAAGCCGATCCAGAAACTGTCAGGCGCCGGCAGACGCTCCTGCGCTGCGGCAGATTCAGGTGCCGGCGTTGGGACCGCGCTGACCGGAGCGGCAGGTGCGGGTTTTTCGGCTGCAGCCTTGGCCGTGGTTTCAGGCGCCGGGGTCTCTGCTGGCGGCGGCTTCAGGCCACCTTCCTCCTCGGGCTCCTTCAAGCCACCCACGGTCTCGGTTTCTTCCTCGGCGCTTTCCACCGAACTGCCGCCCATCGCCACCACGCCTTCAACTTCGGCCGGCGGAAGCGGTGCGGTCACTTTGAGAAAAATCGCACCCATGATCAAGGCCACAGCCAGCGCGGGCAAGATGGCGATGAAGAGGTGATTGAGCAAGTCACGCATGGGCACGGCGGCATTGCGCTTGCCCTTGATCGCGCCGATCAGGCCCGGCAGCACCTTGTCACTGACGGTGGTGGAGACCACAGAGGCGAAAGGCGGCAGAGGCACCACGCGGTCTTCGGCCGACATGGGCGGGGCCAGGTGCGGCTTCCATTTGGCCAGCACGACCACGTACAGAACATAAAGCGTTGCCAGCATGATGCCGGGGAAAAACGCACCCGCATACAGCTTGACCACCGACACGCCGGCGGTGGCGCCATAGACGATCAGCATCACCGAAGGCGGGATCAAAATGCCCAGGCAACCGCCTGCCGTGATGGCACCGGCCGACAGCTGCACGCTGTAACCGGCACGCAACATGGCCGGCAGGGCCAGCAAGCCCATCAGCGTGACCACGGCGCCGACGATGCCCGTGGCAGTCGCAAAAATCGCGCAGGTGATGATGGTCGCCACAGCCAGCGAACCCGGCACGCGCGAGGTGGCCAGATGCATGCTTTTGAAGAGCTTTTCAATCAGATTGGCACGCTCGATCAGATAACCCATGAAGACGAACAGCGGGATCGAAATCAGCACATCGTTGGACATCACCGAGTAGGTGCGCTGCACCATCAGGTCCAGCGTCTGCTCGACCGCCAGCGAAGGGTTCGAGCTTCGGTAGGCAATCCAGGCGAACACCATGCCCATGCCCATCAGCGTGAAGGCGGTCGGGAAACCCAGCATGATGGCCACCACCACCAGCGCCAGCATCAGCAGGCCCAGGTGGCCATTGGTCATTTGCCCGAGTGGTGGCAGCAGGATAAAAGCCGCCAGCACGACCGCGGCCATGATGCTCAGGCCAAACCAGACTTCTTTTCTCATTATTTTTTATCCTTGTTCGTCACGACGAGCGCGTCCAATTTCGCGATGTCTTCGTCTTTGACGTTGACCATCTCCTTGAGCTTTTCAACGTCGACTTCTTCAACGTCTTCGCCGCGCGAAGGCCAGGCGCCTTGCTGCAGGCAAACAACGCAGCGAATGATTTCAACCAGGCCTTGCGCCAGCAAGATGGCGCCGGCAATCGGGATGATGGTCTTGAAGGGATAGACCGGCGGGCCGTTGGCTGTGACGTTGGAATGTTCATTGATGGCCCAGGACTCTGCTGCAAAGCCATAACCTGCCCATGCCAGGGCAACGACGCCCGGAATGAAAAACAGAATGTAAAGCGTCAGGTCCAGACCAGCTTGAAGACGCGGCGGGAAAAAGCCGTACAGCACATCGCCACGCACATGGCCGTTCTTGGACAGCGTGTAGGCGCCGGCCATCATGAAGAGCGAGCCGTACATCATGCTCATGACATCGAAAGCCCAGGGGTGCGGGTTGTCTAGTGCATAACGGGAAAAGACTTCCCACGCGATCATGAACGTCAGCGCGACGATCAGCCAGGCAAAAAACTGACCGGCGACGGTACTGACTTTGTCAACGGCAAGGAGTAATTTTTGCATTTGTGTGCTTACATAAGTAAATCAGCCACCCGGATTGTGTCCGAGTGGCTGATGGGGAAAGCTGAAAAAGGATCAGGCTTTTTTCGGTGCGGCTTTCTTGGCTCCGAAGAAGTGGTTCACAGCCATACGGCGGCTGATGTTGGTGTCCTGGTCCCACTTGACAGCGCGCTCGGCAAACGCTTTTTGTGAAGCCACGATTTCCTTGAACAGAGGGTTCTCAGCTGACTTCTTGGTAAGGATGTCATCCCACAGCTTGAGCTGCTCTTGCAGGATCGCATCAGGTGTTTTGTAGAACTTGACCTTGTCCTTGGTCTGCAGCTCGATGTAGTCCTTGGAATAGCGGTCAACCGCTTTCCAGGACATGTCGGCAGAAGCGGCTTCGGTAGCACCGGCGATGATGGCCTTCATCTTCGCTGGCAGCGCGTCGTACTTGGTCTTGTTGAACATGATCTCGAAAGTCTCGGCGCTTTGGTGATAGCTTTGCAGCATGCAGACCTTGGAGACGTCCGGAAAGCCCAACACGCGATCTGAAGTGGCGTTGTTGAACTCGGCGCCATCAAGCAGGCCTCGGTCCATGGCAGGAACGATCTCGCCGCCGGGCAGCGCGTTCACAGCAGCGCCCATGGCAGTGAACAGGTCAATCGCCAGGCCGTTGGTACGGAACTTCAGGCCCTTGAAGTCAGCTGACTTGGTGATGGGCTTTTTGAACCAGCCCAGCGGCTGCGTGGACATCGGGCCGTACAGGAAGGACTGCACGTTGCCGCCGATGGATGCGTACAGCTTGGCCAGCAGCTCGGCGCCGCCGCCGTACTTGTGCCAGGCCAGCACCATGTTGGCGTCCATGCCGAAAGCCGGGCCCGAGTTCCACAGGGCCAGCGCGTTTTGCTTGCCGTAGTGGTAGCCCAGCACGCCGTGGCCGCCGTCCAGCGTGCCTTTGGAGACTGCTTCGAGCAGGCCAAACGCTGGCACCACGGCACCGGCGGGCAGCACTTCAATCTTCAGGTCGCCACCGGTCATGTCATTGACCTTCTTGGCATAGTCCAGGGCGTATTCGTGGAAGATGTCCTTGGCAGGCCAGGTGCTCTGCCAGCGCATGGCGATCGGGCCGGCTTGCGCGCTGGCGATCATTGGCGCGGACAAGGCGCCTGCCGCGACGGCCGCTCCTTTGAGAAGGCCACGGCGGCGTGGGGTTTTTTCGAGGGTCATGTCTTTCGTCTCCAAGTTAAAAGTATGAATTGGTAATTTGAGCCTGACCCGAATGGTCGGGCTTGAGCTGCTTGGCGGTAAGAGGGTTTCCACTGATAAGCCTTCTAGGGTAGCTGAAAAAAATTGCATGAGGCATGAAATTTCAGATCAGACCGGTTTGGGCAAAATGAGGGCATGAAACCTTCAGACAGCCCCTCACCTTCTCCCTTCATGAGTTCCGCTGGCGCACAGCCTGCAATGGGTTACGCGGGCGACGTCTCGCCGCAACTGGCCTGGCAATGGGTACAGGCTGGCCAGGCGGTGCTGGTCGATGTGCGAAGCGATGCCGAGCGCGAATGGGTCGGTTTTGTGCCGGGTGCCGTGCCGCTGGCATGGAAACAGTGGCCTGGCATGAGCCCCAACCCGGGTTTTGACGCTGGCATCGTGGCGGCTGTTTCCGCTGGCCAAAAAGCCGTGCTGCTCTGCCGCAGCGGGGTGCGCTCAATTGCCGCGGCCCGGCGCGCGACCGAGCTGGGCCTGCAGGCTTACAACATTCTTGAAGGCTTTGAGGGCGATGCCGATGCGCAGGGCCACCGCGGCCTGAGCGGCGGCTGGCGCCAGCGCGGTTTGCCCTGGCGGCAAAACTAAAACTAAGGCGCAGCACGTGGATCCCCGCTTGCGCGAGGATGACGCATGAGAAATCCGTCTTCGCAGCTCCCGCCCCGTCATCCCTGCTCCCGCCCCGTCATCCCTGCTCCCGCTCCGTCATTCCTGCGAAGGCAGGAATCCATCTACTGTTTGGTCTGCGCTGATCACGAGCCCGGGACATGGACCCCGCGTTTGCGAGGATGACTGGGACAGATGGGTTATCCGCGCCCGCAGCCACTGTCAATCCCGCTCTCACCCTTCATTCCAGCAGAACCGGCCGTCGACCTGATCGGCAGGCCGGAAGCCACCCCAAATTGACAGGCGTGGCAAAGAGGGGGCCGCCCCGGCGCACCGAATGTGTTCATAATCCGCGCCATGACATTCTTGGCACTTGATGTGGGCAACACCCGGCTGAAGTGGGCGCAGTACGAGGCGCCAGCCCGGGGCGCTCGCGTGCTGTCGCAGGGCGCCGTGTTTCTGGAAAACATCGACAAACTGGCCGACGGGGAGTTCAGCAAGCTCCCGCCGCCTTCTCTGATCCTGGGCTGCATCGTTGCCGGCGACGCGGTCAAGCGCCGGGTCGTCGAGCAACTAGAGCATTGGGAGGCCATCCCTCGCTGGGTGGTTCCGACGTCGCAAGAGGCCGGTGTAACCAACGGCTACGATCACCCGGCGCGCCTGGGCGCTGACCGCTGGGTGGCCATGATTGGGGCGCGACACCGCCTGCTGGCGCGAGGGCTGAAAAAGCCGTGTGTGGTGGTCATGGTAGGCACGGCGGTGACGGTCGAAGCGCTGGACGCGCAGGGTCACTTTCTGGGCGGCATCATCCTGCCCGGCCACGGCATCATGCTGCGTGCGCTTGAGTCCGGCACTGCCGGCCTGCATGTGCCGACTGGCGAGGTCACGGACTTTCCAACCAACACCAGCGACGCACTCACCAGCGGCGGCACCTTCGCCATTGCAGGCGCGGTTCAGCGCATGGTCGACAACCTGACGCGCCATTGCGGCGAAGCGCCGGTGTGCATGATGACGGGCGGCGCGGGCTGGAAAATGGCGCCCAGCATGACCGGGCACTTTGAACTGGTGGACAGCCTTATTTTTGATGGGCTGATGGAAATCGCCGTGCGTCGATTTGCCGCCAGCACCACGAGCTGAGGGGGCAGCTGGCCTCAAGCTTGGCGCGGGCCGGCACCACCCGGCCCTGCAAGATCGCTCAGCAGGGCGTCCAGATTTTTCAGGATCTCGGCTTCGATCCGGTCCTTGAAAGCAGCCAGAAAGAAGCCCAGCTGCGCATCGACTTCGAAATGCTGTGCAGTGACCTTCAGGGTCCCGCTGACGCCAGCGCGCGAGAAGCTCATCTGATCGGTTTGTCCCCCGGCCTCGTAAGTGCAGCGCATGTCGAATTCTTCCTCGGCTCGCAGCACCCAGCGCGCCGCCGCCTGCCGCGCCTCGGTCAAGCTCAGGTGGTGTTCGCGTTCGATATGGATGTCTGCCATGGTGATGCTCCTGTTTTCTTCAAGTGGGGTCCGAGATGGCAAAGCGTGATGGGCACACGCCGGATCGTGGGTACTTTGAACTGTTGCGCGCGGCCCTGTTGAAGTGCAGCATGTTCGACGCGCCAGTTCGCCAAGACTTTGCTCTGCGGCCCACTCACGAGCCCGCCGCATGTAACTTCAATGCCGCGTGGCGCCCGAGCTTGGGCAGCGCGGCGAGTTGGCGCACCGCAGTGTAAAAACGCGGCCAGTCACGCCCCTGGCTTTCAAACAGCGCTTCAAAGCCGGGCACCAGCTCGTCGTAGGTGGCCATCGCACCCAGCGATGCGTTGTTGGCGCGCGCTACCCAGGGGTCGTAGCCGGCATAGCCGCCCCATTGCGCCTTGAGCTCGGCGTAGCGCTGGCGAAAGGTTTCAAAGGCCTGCGCTTTCAAGGCTCGCTGCAAAACGGCACTGCCGGTCGGGCTGGTCAGCCCCGCGGGTAAGGCGGCTTGGGCCCTTTGCGGCGCTTGGGCCTGGCCTTCGCCGTAGAGAGCTTCGAGTTCGCTGCGCAGTTGCAGCGCCAGTGCGCGAAATTGCTGGCGCCGGGCTTCGTGGCGAGCAAACTCGTCTCGCGCTGCCGGGCTGGCTTGGCGGGCCAGCCAGCGGGCGCCGCCAAGGCGTTCGACGGCCGTCGCAAAGGACTCGTTGAAGGTGCTGTCGTCCTCGGCATAGACCACCTGGTGCGCCAGCTCATGAAAAATCAGCCGCGCCAGTTCGCCGTCGGGGTAGCCAATGAAGGTGTTCAGCAGCGGATCACCGCCGGCCCAGTTCAGCCAGCCCAGGGTTGAATAAGCCGGCACCGGGTAGACGCTGACGTCCAGCCCCTGCAAGCGCAGCGGCGCAGCTTCGGCTTGCGCGTCGGCCTCGTTGAAGAATCCCTTGTAGGCCACGCAACCGGCGACAGGGAAACACCATTGCTCGAGTTTGAGCGAGCGTTCGGGCGCGGCCACCACGTTCCACACGGCGGCCGGGCGCTGCAAGTCGGCGTAGCGCCGGTAGCTGGCGTTCTCGGGCAAATGCAGCTCGCTCACCGCAAACGCGCGAATGTCTTGCGTCAGCGCCAGCCGGGCCTTGAGCCGGGCCGAGGCGGCCGGGTCTTGCAGCCAGTCATCGACCGGGCGCGCCGCCTGCATCAGCGCCAGATGGCCGTGCGCCGACTGCCAGTAATAAGCCAGCGAGCCCAGCGCGGTGCAGCCGCCCAGACTGGCGAGCAAGCCGCCGGCGATCAGCCAGCGAGCACCGAACCAGCGGTTTGCAGCTTGGCGGCGCAGCGAGCGGTTCATGGCGTTTGGCGGCGCTTGCATCGGTGCGTGGGGGTTTGGCGGCTTGGAGGCTTGGAGGCTTGGAGGCTTAGTCAGGCTTGCAGATGGCAGGCGCTGAGGGCGCAGCGACCGGGCGCCTGCATCACTCGCCAGCGGCGTTGTCAGCGGGGTGGCCAGCAGGGAGGCCAGCCCAAGCCTGCACCTGCACCAGACAGTCGTAAAACACCGGGCCGCGGCCGAGGTCGGTGAGTTGCTGGCTGGTGAGTTCGTTGACGTTGCGGCCGTCCAGCCCGAGCTTGCGCCACCAGATGCCCAGGCCGTTGACCACGCCCGGCCTGGCGCGTTCGCTCACTTGGGCCTTGCAGCGGTAGTCGCCGCGCTGGTTGAAGACCTTCACCACAGCGCCGCTGACAATGCCGCGCGGCGCGGCGTCGTCAGCGTGAATTTCGAGCACGGGTTCGCCTTCGATGTCGCGCAGGCTTTGGACATTGACGAAGCTGGAGTTCAGAAAATTGCGCGCTGGTGGCGAGATCATGGCCAGCGGATAAGCCAGGCTGCTGCCCGCCGGTTCATGGTTGGGCAGATGGTCGGGCAGGCCGTCCAGGCCCTGCGCTTGCAGGCGTGCGCTGACAAATTCGCAGCGCCCCGACGGCGTCGGAAAGCCGCCCGTGGCAAAGGGCGCATCGGCCAGCGGCAGGGTGACGAACCCCTCGGCGAGCAGGCGTTCAAAGTCGATGCCCGCGCCAAAGGCTGTGCGGCACAGGCTTTCATCACTTTCAGCAAAGCCGGGCTCCAGAAAACCCATGCGGCCGGCCAGCTCCCTGAAGATCTGTGTGTTGGGTTTGGCCTGGCCCAGCGGGGCGATGGCCGGGCGATTCAGCAGCACGTCGGTGTGACCGTAGGAGGTGTGAATATCCCAGTGTTCGAGCTGCGTGGTTGCCGGCAGGACATAGTCGGCGTGGTCAGCGGTATCGGTTAAAAAGTGCTCGAGCACCACGGTGAAAAGATCCTCGCGCTCAAAGCCGCGCACCACCCGGCCCGATTCGGGCGCCACCGCCACCGGGTTGCTGTTGTAGACGATCAGCGCCTCGATCTTCGGGCCGAACGCGTCGGAACTCTCACGCAGCAAATCGTTGCCAAGGGTGCTCATGTTGAGCGTGCGCGGCTGCGCCAGCCCCCGCAAGTCGGGTTGCTGCAAAGCCGCGCGGTCCACCGGAAACTGGCCCGAGCTGCTCAGCAGCACCCCGCCGGCCGCGTGCCGCCACGCGCCCACCAGCGCGGGCAGACAGGCCACGGCACGCGCCGCGTTGCCGCCGCCGCGCACGCGCTGCATGCCGTAGTTCAGGCGAATCGCCGCCGGCCGGGTGTTGCCATAGTCGCGCGCCAAATGCGTGATTTGCGCCACCGGCACGCCGCACACGGCCGCTGCGCGTTCGGGCGGCCATTGCAGCGCACGCGCTCGCAGCTCGGCCCAGCCCAGCGTGTAGCGCTCGATGTAGTCGTGGTCCAGCCAGTCGTGGGTGATCAGCTCGTGCATCAGGCTCAGGGCCAGCGCCGCGTCGGTGCCCGGCATCAGGGCAATGTGTTCATGGCATTTGTCGGCGGTCTCGGTTTTGCGTGGGTCAATGCAGACCAGGCGCGCGCCCTGGCGCTTGGCTTCTTGGGCGTAGCGCCAGAAATGCAGGTTGCTGCCAATCGAGTTGCTGCCCCAGATGATGATGAGCCCGGCCTGTGCAAAGGCTTCGACCCGCATGCCGACCTTGGCGCCCAGCGTCTGCACCAGACCTTCGCCGCCCGCGGCTGCGCAAATCGTGCGGTCCAGCAAGGAGGCGCCAAGCCGGTTGAAAAAGCGCGCCGCCATGCTTTCGCCCTGCACCAGGCCCATGGTGCCGGCGTAGCTGTAAGGAACGATGGCTTCAGGCTGGCGCGCGGCAATGGATTGCAGGCGCGCAGCGATGTCGCTCAGCGCGCTGTCCCAGCTCACCGGTTCAAAGCGGCCCAGCCCTTTGGGCCCGACCCGCCTGAGCGGCGTGAGCACGCGCTCGGCGTGGTAGCTGCGCTCGGTGTAGCGCGACACCTTGGCGCACAGCGTGCCGCCGGTCTGCGGATGGGCCGGGTTGCCCTGAACCCGGGTGGCAACACCGTTTTCCACGGTGGTCAGCAGCGAGCAGGTGTCGGGGCAGTCGTGCGGGCAGGCGCCCAGGATCTTGCGGCTGGCGTCCGTGCGGGGCGGGGGTGTTGTTTGAGGCATGGCTGATTATTGGCGCAAGAACCGCTTGAAACTCCCCCGCCGGGCTTGCTGCCCCAGACTGTGCAGGCGCTTGCCGGCCCAGGCAGCGGGCTTGTGTTGGCCTTCCCGCCTTTAAGACCTTACACCGCCCCGGTATCAGGCTTTGCGCCAAACTCTTTCTGGACCCCTCTCGTCGCAGATCGCCGCCGGCATGCGTGAACGCCCGCGCCCGATGGATTGCTGCCGAGGTAGCTCTTTAAATATGCTGGCTCACCTCTAATGCAATGAAACTATTCTCAAACATAGATCAGCTTCATCGCTCGACCAGTTATCGCTGAGCTTATCCAGTTCACTCTTACGATTGCCGTTTACTGGAGCTTCGTATATTTTGGGGAGACTCTTTGGAAAAGCTCGACTTTAGCCGCGGCACCGCGCGCCGCAGGGTGCTCCGGCACCCGTTCAGCTGGGTCACTTAGAGCCCGGAATCAAACGCTTCGGGCCGGGGTCGAGCCCTCGGCAAACCGACGCAAGGCCCTTGCCGTGAACTTAACTGTTCAGGCAGCTTTGCCTGGCAGCTGTTGCCGCGCCGGTCGCGTTTGAATGCAGCGCGCAGCGCCGGCGGGTCAGTCCTGAAGTTCCAATTTGGCGGCCATCACGCCCAATTCGTCCAGCGCATCGAGCACGCGGCAGCTGGCGGCGCGTTCATACAGTGCTGTCGCTTCAGCGATGCGGTCCTCGCCTTCAAGCATCACCAGGCCGTCGGCACAGTCCATGAGGCTGAGCGGCGAATCGGGATTGAGCGCCATGGCTTGACGAAACAGCGTCAGACCCGTCTCTTTTTTGGCGCCATAGGTCATGCCGGCAATCAACAGTCCGACCTTGTCAATCGCCTCGGCGTGAAAGCAGGCCAGTGCCAGATGCGCATCGGCATGCGTGGGGCACATCGCGATGGTGCGTTCCAGGGCCGCCTTGACCTTGTGGCCCACGCCGTCGGCCAGGCCCTTGGCGATGCTGATGCATTGGCCGTAATGGCCCAGCGCGTAGGCCTGCCAAAAATAAGCGTTGGGGTTGTTGGCTTGCCTGGCCTGTTGGGCCTGGGCGCGGGCTGCGACTTCCAGAAAAAGATCGAGCTTGGCCTGCGCCCGGGTTTCCAGGTAACGCGCATACACGCTGGTGGCTTTGTTGGCGACCGTTACGCCATCGTCGCCGGCCTTCAAGCCTGTTTCGGCGGCGCGTTGAAAGTCGCCGTTATGAAAATACACCCATGCCTGAAGCACGTCTGCATTGGTCGGCAGCGGTTCCGAGTCGCAGCGGTGCAGCCGGGTCCATGAGGCAACCAGGCTGGTGGCGTCAAAGCGTATGCCGCTTGCGCTTGTGAAGTGGCTCCAGAGGGCCATGTCCTTGTCTCCTTGCAGCGCTGTGTCGCGCCTGCTTTATGGGGTGGCCTTTTTCGGTTTCGATCGAAGGCTAAATTGTCAGACTTGCCTGCTCTTCCTTGGTCGGTGCGGCGCCTGCGCGCATGTAAGCGCTGACCAGTTGCTGCAAATGCAGGCGCTGGCCGGATTCCAAATAGGGAATCAGCAGGTTCAGCACGTGGTGCGCGCCGCGCAGCAAGGCCAGTTGGGCATGTTCGGGCTCGAGCGCGTGACGCGGGTCCCGCACATATTCAAAGCTCAGCCAATACGTCAGCACCACCACCATGCTGGTGGCGGTAGGTGCCGCCTCGCGCGCATCGATATTCAGGGCGCGGTGGCGGCTCATGCTGCCCAGCAAATCTTTGACCGCCCGCGTCTTGCTTTCAATCACTCGCTGAAAGTGCGTTTCCAGCTTGCGGTTCTTGCTGAGCAAGTCATTGAGATCGCGGTACAAAAAGCGGTATTGCCAAATCAGTTCAAACAGCGTGTGCATGAAAAACCAGGCATCCTCTACATCCCGCACGCCGCCGCTGGCCCCGAGCAGCTCGCCCAGGGCTTTCTCATAGCGATCCAGCAAGGAATTGATCAGCTCGTCTTTGGCCGGGTAATGGTAGTAAAGATTCCCGGGACTGATGCCAAGCTCGGCCGAAATCAGCGTGGTCGAGACGTTAGGTTCCCCGAAGCGGTTGAACAGCGCCAGCGTCACCTCCAGAATGCGCTCCGCAGTGCGGCGCGGCGCCTTCTTCGCCATCGGTTTGCCTTTTGACTAAGTTTTCTAGGGTTACTCTAACCCACGCATGTTGGCGCGGTAATTAGGGAAGGTCACTAGGCGGCGTGACCCAGCGCCACTCTGACCCCTTGCTCTGCGCCGGCACTCAGGCGCCAGACGCGGGCCGCGGCTTGGTGGCCTTTGCCAGCGGCGGCGCCTTTGCAGCCTTCGAAGCCTTTGCCGATGCAGCTGTCTTTTCTGGCTTGGCCGCAGGGGCAACTTTTGAAGCCTTGACCGCGTTCACCGACGGCGGGCTGTTCCGGGTGCCACCGCTCGCGGACAGCGCAGCCACTTGCGCCTTCAAACCCGCAAGCTCCGCCCGCAAGGCGCGGATCTCTGCGACCGAAGGCATGCCCAGATGAGCAAGCGCCTTGGCCACACGCTCTTCAAAGATCGACTCCAGCTTGTCCCAGGGCTGGACCGCCTTGACGCCAAAACCTGTCAAGCCTGCGCTCATGCCCGTCGTCGCCTCGGCCAGACTGCTCAACTTTTTAGCCGCTTCGGCCAGCTTTTCTTCAGTTGCCAGCTTGGTCTGGTGCTGCAGGCTCAGCCCTTCCTTCACCAAGCTTTGGAAAGCCTTGCTGCCTTCCTCCTGCGCCTTGGCAAAAGCGCCCAGACCGGCCAGCCAGATTTGCTGGGCCGAGTCTTGCACGAGGCTGGCCGGGCTGGCGGGAGCCTTGCTGTTGCTGGCGGAACGCCGGCTACGGGGTTCGCCGGAGGTGTCGGACGGTTTGGCGGCCATGGATGAATTCCCGGTTGAAGCAGTCAATGAATAAATTTGGGTAGGGGCGCTGATTTTCTCTTGTTTGCAGACTCTTGAAGAAAACCTGATTCCAGCCA